>JAYRXB010000224.1:0-15011 GCA_041917735.1 Cyclobacteriaceae bacterium | reverse complement strand
GTTCTTCTTTCTGCGAGATGAGTATCTCCGAGGGATTGTTTACCTGGCGCAACCCGGTCCCCAGCATTTCATAGATGCCGATTTCGGCCGTTGAACCAAATCGATTCTTGGTGGTGCGAAGGATCCGGTAGGAAAGGTGTTGATCTCCTTCAAATTGGAGAACGGTGTCGACCATGTGTTCAAGCACTTTGGGCCCTGCCAATGATCCGTCCTTGGTAATGTGACCGACGAGGAAAACTGGCGTATGCGTTTCCTTTGCATACTTCATCATTTCCCCTGCGCATTGGCGCACTTGCCCGATACTTCCTGGCGTGCTGTCAAGGACGGGAGAATAAAGTGTTTGAATGGAATCGATAACTAACAATTGGGGCGCCAGGGCTTCGGCGCTCTGGAAGATGTGTTGTGTATTGGTTTCGGTGAGGGTGAAGAAGTTGCGCGATTCCAGGTGTGCCCCGAGTCGTTGAGCGCGCATCTTTATTTGTTGCTCACTCTCTTCGCCGGAGACATATAGTACTTTCAGCTGTTGGAGCGCCAGGCCTATTTGCAGCATCAGGGTTGACTTTCCAATGCCAGGCTCGCCACCGATAAGCACAAGTGATCCGGGTACGATGCCACCACCCAGGACACGGTCCAGTTCCAGGTCGCCGGTTGGCGTACGCATTTCCTTTCCGGAAGTAATTTCGGAGAGAATCTTGGGTTGCACCGATTTGGAACGGCTGTCCGATTTCCATGCCGTGGGAGGATCGGCTTTAGCGACGACCTCTTCAACGAACGAATTCCAGGTTCCGCAAGACGGGCATTTGCCCATCCACTTGGCGGATTCGTGCCCGCAGCTTTGACAGAAGAAAAGCGTTTTGGTTTTTGCCATCACTTCAGCGGACTGTTGGCCTCTTTAGCCATCACATTATACACCAGTCGGTCGGTAAGCCCGGGAAACCACTTATTCAAGAACACCGTGAATTTTCCCTGCGCTGTCAGGATGAGAATTTTTTTCCGACGAACTGTAGCCTTGTAAATGTGCCGGGCGCACTCTTCCGCAGTCATCATCTTCTCCTCATCGCGCGGTGAGTCGCCCTGGGTCTGGCCGTCTTTGGTGAGCGAGCGTTTGCGGATGTTGGAGGCGGTGAAACCCGGGCACGCGGTGAGCACATGAACCTCTTTCTTCAGCATTTCGGTGCGAAGGACTTCCAGGAATCCGTTGAGCGCAAACTTGGAGGCGGAATAGCCGGTTCGCGCGGGGAGTCCGCGGTACCCGGCGATCGAGGAGATGCCGATCACCGACCCCTTGTTTCGCATAATCTCCGGGAGGCAATGTTTGGTGGCATACAAAACACCGTAAAAGTTGATGTCCATCACTTTTCGAACGATATCCAGGTCGACATCTTCAAACAGTGCGCGCATGGTGATGCCCGCGTTGTTGATTAAAATGTCAATCCGGCCGTAAACCCGGATGGCCTCCTCAGCCATCTTACGATTGTCTTCTTCACGGCTTACATCGGCAACAAATCCATGAATGGCAATTCCCTGTTGTTTCAGTTCCGCAACGGCAGCTGATAAGTCATCGGCGTTGCGCCCGGTGATGAGTATCCGTGATCCCTGGCTTCCGAAAACCTGCGCGAGTGCCTTTCCGATTCCGGAGGAGCCACCCGTGATAATTACAACTTTGTCTTTCATGAAGAATTGCTGGCCGGTAAAGTTAGCAATTCAGCCGGCACCCGGACGGGCGTTAATTGAGCATCATCTCGATGTCTTCCCGGGTAAGCATTTTGACGATGCTTTCTTCCGTAGTAATAAGGTTTTCAGAGAGTTTCAGTTTATGCTTCTGAAGGTGCAGGATTTTTTCTTCCACAGTGTCGCGCGTAATGAATTTGTAGGTGAAGACCTTTTTCTTCTGACCAATCCGGTGCGCGCGGTCAATGGCCTGCTGTTCGACGGCCGGATTCCACCACGGGTCGAGTATGAAGACGTAGTCGGCCTGGGTGAGGTTTAGCCCAAGCCCACCGGCCTTGATGGAAATGAGAAAAATCTTCAGGTTGGGGTCTTTGTTGAATCGCTCTACCTGGTCTTTGCGATCCATACTTGACCCGTCGAGGTAGGCATACTCAATCTTGCGCGAAGACAATAACTCTTTCACGATTTCGAGATGCTTTACAAACTGGCTAAAGATGAGCAGCTTGTGGCCTTCGAGGAGCGCGTTTTCGAGCATGTGTGACATGTCTTCCAGTTTTCCGGAGTCGCCCTTGTAGTGCGTATCCACCATACGCGGGTGATTGGAAAGCTGCCGGAGTTTGGTGAGTCCCTCCAGGATCGTCATGCGGGAATTGTTGATTCCTTCCTTCTCGATGTGGTCAAGAATCTTTCCGCGGTAATAAGCCTTGGCTTCCTCGTACTTCTCGGCTTGTTCTGTGGAAAGCTTCGTGTAATAGATGTTTTCCACTTTCTCCGGGAGATCAGTCGCCACCTGTGATTTCAGCCGACGCAAAATGAACGGCTTGATAATCGAGTTGAGCTTCTTCGTCTTTATTTCGTCCTTTTGCTTTTCGATCGGTACCTGAAATTCGTTCTTGAAATAGGTCTGGCCACCCAGCAAGCCCGGGTTGATAAATGTCATTTGCGACCAAAGATCCAGCGTCGTGTTTTCCAGCGGCGTGCCCGTGAGGGTCAGTTTATGTCGCGACTTCAGTTGTAGGACCGCCTTCGCAATGTTGGAAGAGGGGTTCTTGATTACTTGCGACTCGTCCAGAATGACGTAGTTGAAATTGAACTGTTGCAGCAAGTCGATATCAAGCCGCGTAATGCCATATGAGGTAAGAACGACGTCGTACTGGCTGAATTGCTGAATGTTCTTGTTCCGGTTTGTTCCCGTGTAGGTAAGTAGCCGCAACCCCGGCGTGAATTTCGCGGCCTCCATCTCCCAGTTATAAATGAGCGAAGTCGGCATGATGAGGAGCGAAGTGCCTGCTCCTTCTTTTTCTTTTTCCGATTCCAGGAGCGCAAGGGTCTGGACGGTCTTTCCCAAGCCCATATCGTCGGCCAGGCAACCGCCGAGGCTGAACTCATTGAGAAAACGGAGCCAGTTGTATCCTGCTTTTTGATACGGTCGCAATTGACCCTGGAACCCCTGGGGGAGCCCGTAATCGCGTATTCCGGTGAAATTCTCCAGGTTCCGCAGCCGGTCGCTGATATGCACCTTGGCCAGGTTGCCATCCTGCAGGTCTTTGACCAGGCTTACATGGTATTTTCGCAGCACGGGTTTTTCGTTTTTACCGTGCGTTTCGCTGAGGGCAAAGAGGTCGCCGTACTTCGTCAGCCAGGCCTCCGGGATGATCGCGATTTCTCCGTTTGGCAATTTGAATTCCACTTTCTTCCGGAGAATGATCTTCCGGAGTTCCTTAAAACTGATTTCATATTCCCCGAAGCGGATGCGGGCGTGGATGTCGAACCAATCGATGCTTTCGCGCACCTCGAGTTCCATAACCGCCTTGCCGACGAAATACTTCTTGTCGCGGTTATCCGGCTGACTGACCTCAAAACCGAAGTTGAGCAGGTTAACACGATTCTCGTTTATCCAGGAGAAGGCATGCGCTTTTTCCACGGCCGTCCGGAACGTGCCACCCAGCGGCAACCCGAGCTTGATCAGCGTGTTCGCGTATTTCTTTTCGGCTTCGGTATCGCGCTTGATTCGGTGAAAGACGTATTCATGGTCATGCTGTTCGAGCATCACACTGACCTGCTCTGCATCGCCGCCACGGAAGCGGTGCTTGCCGTATTTGAATGATAGGTCGAATACAATTTTGCCGGCTTCATCACTGGCGACGGGCTCGCCGTTTCCGGCCTCAAACAACCCGGGTACTTCTTTCTGTCCATTGAATGGAAGTTCGGAAATGGTCAGCAGGGGATGCGGCTCGTAGGTGGGCTTCAGGATCTGGAATCCCTGCACATCGATGTCCTCAAATGCGGCAACCAGGGAAGTGATAAAATTCTTGTAATAGTTTTCCTCCAGGTTCTTTGGGATCACGATGCTTTTTTTGCTGAGGAATGGCTGGAGTTTTTTTCCATCAATCGGCTTGTCGAAGCCATAGAGTTTCCCGTTCACCACCATCCAGGCGGGATTGCGGCAGACCATGTAGGCATTCGGTGAAGGAAGGTCAAGCGGTTTATCGTCGTAGGAGATGACCGGGTAGTAGGTAGTGTTCTCCGGAGTACGGCGGAAGTAAAACTGGATACTGGCGCGATGGTCCATGACTTCCAGTTTCCGCCATGTGGGTTCGCCATCGTTGCCCATTTCGTAAAGCCGCTTTCCCTTCAGTTTTTCCAGGATCGCCGCCCGGCGCTTCTCCATATAGGCATCGATCTGTTCCTGGAGGAGGCGCTCTTCTCCCTTCTCTTTCTTGTAAACCCGGTTAAAGAACTCGTCGGGCTTCATGACTTTTCGCGAATAGGCACGAAGCACGGCATCCTGGTTCATTTGATCCATCAACTCAATGAGTTCGTAGTCGCGATCATCAAGACCCTTCGCAAATTCGCGGGCATTCTTGGCCGAAATGTTCTGGTGTTGGTAGGTGAGCTTGCCCTTCTCGTCGAGCTTTACGATAAAGGACTCAAAAATGTATCCCAGGTACTCGTGCTGGTACAGCGAGTAGATCAGTTGAAAGGGCTGTGAGGCCGAAACCTTCATAGGGCCTGATTTTGGGCTATTTTGAGCGGCTCCGTTTCACCAAAGTGTCGTCCAGAGCGAACTGGACAGATTTTTGGAAAAAGCAGAATTGCAATATAATCAATTCAGCCTTACGTGGTTAGGGAAATGTTACCGCAAAAGGGTCACAGCTCCCGGAGCGAGTAGGCCCTGGAGGCCAGCACGGCAGGCCGGAATGAAACGAGTCCGGACACCAGGATGATGACGGTGATCGTGAGGAGGAAATCGGTGGCGCGGATATCCACGGGATAGTTGGCAACGATGGCGTTTTCCATGCCCATGCCCACCAGGCCGACCTGATCCTGCAGGTAGCACAGTATGCCACCGATGGCCAGGCCGGTCAGGGCACCAACACACGAGATCAAAGCACCTTCGGCCAGAAAAATGTTTCGGATAAGCGCTGGAGTGCCTCCGAGCGAAGACAGAATACTGATGTCTTTCTTCTTGTCGATGGAAAGCATCATGAGCGAAAAGAAGATGTTGATGGACGCAATCAGCAAGAGCAACGAAAGAGAGAGGAACGTGAACAGCTTTTCAATGCGGAGCAACCGGTAAAGATCCTTGTGCTGTTCTTCGTTCGTCAGCACCTGGTATGAGCTGCCGAGTTTCTGCTGGAGAGCCTCCTTTACCTCAAGGGTTCTGCTTCCGTCCGTTTGTACTTCGATCGATGTTCGTTTGTTTCCCGACCGAAAAAGTTCCTTGGCGAACCCAAGCGGAACAAAGATGTAATTCTCATCATAATTTTTCTCCAGGGAGAAAACACCCCCGGGGCGGATACTTTTTTGCGAGTAGAGCGAAGCGGCATTCAAGGTGCCGGGTCGCACATCGTTGATATAGTACATGCGGAGAGCCCGGGAGTCATCTTCGACTTCAGCCGACAGGGTGTAGCGGACGCCGCGCCCCAGGATCGCAAAGGGAATGCTGTCGCGAGACAGTATGAGCTCACCTTCCACCAAATGGTCGTCAAGCCTGCGCTGGCTGATGAAGTTTTCGCTAACCCCCTTTACGGTGACCACCATGGCCGCATCGCGGTAGCGTACATAGGCATAATCTTCAATGACTTCGGTGACGGTGAGCACGCCGGGAGTTCCTTGGATCTTCCCAAGCAAATCATCACCCGCGGCAAAGGTTTTTCCCTGCACAGCCTCGATTTTCAGCTCTGGATCAAATGATGTGTATAACGATCTCAGCAAGACTTCAAGCCCATTGAATACCGACAGTACAATGATCAGTGCCGCCGTAGCAAAGGCCACGCCGAGCATGGAAAGAATGGCGATAACATTGATGAAGTTCTTCTTGCGACGGGATAGAAAATAGCGCCGCGCTATGAACAACGTGAGATTCATGTCACCCTTTGTCTGTGGATGAATCTGCGGGAGGAATGTGTAAACTCTTCAGGAGATCATCCATGCGCTGGGCCTTTTCTTCGACTTCGTCGATGACAAAAGCGAGTTCGGGAATAATCCGCGCCTGGTTGCGGATGCGGTCACCCAGCGCCTTGCGGATTTCTTTCTTGTGTTGGTCGAGCTTGTCCAGCATCGCCTTCTTGTCTTTGGCCAGCAGCATGCTGATGTAGACTTTGGCCAGGCTGAGGTCTGGACTCATGCGGACCTCCACAATGGTAATGAAGGCATTGCCCAACACGCCACGCTGATCCCGTTGAAAGATGTCGCTAAGTTCTTTCTGAATAAGACGTCCTACCTTCTGTTGTCGCACCGTGCCGCTCATGCCGCAAAGATAGTAAAACCGTTTCCGCGACGGTTACGCGGAAAGGCCTCGTATTTTTTTGGTTATTTGCGACTGAATCTCACGCAGCGTGCTCCGCTATTTCAGAATCAATGACCCGTACCGGCTCCTGGCACTCCTGGTGCTCATGGTATTGGCCTGCCTGCCCATTCTGATCAACAGCCCCGACCTTACGCTTCAGGAACTGCGCGACATGGTTGTTGGAGAGCGGGTGGGCAACAAGATTCTGTATGTGGATCTCGTGGACCGGACGCCTCCCCTGATGGCCGTGGTGGATGGCCTGCTGAATTTTGTCATGGGCCGCTCCTTGTTTGGACGTCACCTCCTGGCCCTCCTGGTGCTCTTTTTTCAGGCGGCTTATTTCGCCGTGCTGCTCATTCAAAACCGGGCGTACAATGAGAACACCTATGTGCCTTCCCTTATTTTCGGCCTTCTTTGTTTTCTCTCTTTCGATCTGGTTTCAACCAGTCCCGAGTTGTTTGCCTCAACGCTGTTGTTGTTTGCGCTAAACAACATCTTTACGGAGATTGAATTCAGGGTTGACCGCGATACCATTGCGTTGAGCCTCGGTCTATTCGTGGGACTAGCCTCCTTGATCGTTCTTTCCTATGCAATCTTTCTACCGGGTGCCATACTCGTGCTTATACTGTTTGCCAGGACGTCGTTGCGCAAGATTTTCCTGGTGTTGCTTGGATTTGGCCTGACGCATGGCATTGTCTTTACGCTGTATTACTACTATGGGCACACCGATGACCTCTGGCAAAACTTCTACCTGGCTAACCTGAGGCAAGCCAGTTCGCTGTTGGTCAACTTGCGCACACTGGCTGTGCTGGGCGTTCTTCCGGTTGTGTACTTTCTCATTTCGCTTTTCATGCTTACGCGCGATGCACGATTCACCAAGTACCAATCGCAAATCTTTCAGGTCCTTTTTGTGTGGTTACTGCTTGCTACGATCGAAGTTTGGCTTGAGCCGGGCATCGCGCCGCATTCGTTCATCATTTTCCTCCCGCCATTGGCGTACTTCATTAGTCACTATTTGCTTCTTATCCGAAGAAGGGCCATTGCCGAATTTATGCTGTGGTTCTTCGTCGCAGGAGTTTTGTTCTTGGGGGCAGCGAGCCGCCAGGATTGGATTCCCGGTGTGGAATTTTCACGGCTTTACGTCGGCAGTTCGGAATACGACCAGGCGATACACGACAAGCGCGTGATGGTGGTGGGTGAGGATCCGGCATTGTATCGGCACAACTCCCTGGGGGGCGGATTCTACGATTGGGAACTGTCGCGCCATTACTTTGAACACCCGGAGTACTATGAATATGTAATCCGGATGAACCGGGCCTTTGAAGAGGATGCCCCGGAAGTGATTGTCGACAACGAGGGTAGAATGGAAGCGGTACTGGAACGCCTCCCGGCGGTTCGGCAACGCTACGTCAAAGAGGGGAAATTGTACAGGCTGCGCTAGCAGCGGATCTTGTCTACACGGCGCGCATGCCGACCGCCCTCAAAGCTCGAGCTTAGAAAACGATCCAGAATCCGTTCGGCTTCCTGCGAAGAAATGAATCGGGCGGGCAGGCACAATACATTGGCATCATTGTGTTCGCGGGCCAATGCGGCCAGGTCCTCATTCCAGCAGATGGCCGCCCGGATACCCGCATGTTTGTTTGCCGCCATCGCCACGCCATTTCCGCTGCCGCACACGAGAAGCCCAAGATCAAATTCTTTCCGCTCGACGGCCAGGGCCACAGGATGTGCGAAATCGGGGTAATCCACCGAATCGGCACTGAACGTACCATAATCATGAACGGGGTGCCCCAGCGATTCCAGCCATTTCTTCAGCTGTTCCTTCAAGGCAAAGCCGGCGTGGTCGGCTCCGATGGCAATGGTTTGCATCATGCGGTCATTTGATCAGACTGGGCCATGCGTTCCTCGGCTTTGCGCTTGCGACGCATGACGTTGGCTGAGATGAAAATACTGATTTCGTAGAGCAGAAACAACGGGAGGGATATCAGCATTTGGCTCAACGGATCTGGAGGCGTTACAATGGCGCCAATGATCAGGATCACCACATAGGCATGCTTCCGGTATGTGCGCATGAATGCCGGGCTGAGCATGCCAATCTTTGTCAAAAAGTAGACGACAACCGGAAGCTGGAACAGTAATCCGCTGCCAAAGACCAGTGCAATGAATGTGCTCACGAAGGAAGTGATGTCAAATTCATTTACTATCTCCGGTGAAATCTGATACGATGAAAAGAACCAGGTCATCAACGGAACGAGGATGAAGTATCCAAAGAGGACGCCCAACAAGAACAGAAACGATACGGCGAATACCGCTCCCCGGGAGTTTTTCATTTCGTTCATGTGCAACCCGGGCTTGATGAAGCGCCAGATCTCCCAAAAGACATACGGAAAGGACACGATGAAACCAATGACAAAAGCGGCCAGGAACTGCATCGTGAATTGGCCCGTCATGTAGCGACTCTGAATCTTGAACTCAAAAGGCTTTACACACAGCGCTTCCTGCGCACCCGTGAGCTCTCCCAACTTGCAGAGCCATTGGAATGTGGGAAAATCCACATGGGACGGAGCGAAGATGATGTGCTGAAAGATCCAGGGCGTGTAAATGAATGCCAGGATCATGAAGACCATAATGGCAATTACCGAACGAATGAGGTGCCACCGAAGTTCTTCCAGGTGATCCAGGAACGACATTTCCTTTTCTTCGCTCATACGCAGGTGCTATTCGATCAGGAGTAAAGCGGAAACTTCTTCATGAAGGCGTTGACGGAGCGCTTCACCGCTTTCAGGTGCTTTTCATCCTGCGGTTTTTGAAGAGCCAGGTCAATGAGCTCAACCACTTTGATAACGTCCTTTTCCTTGAGGCCTCGTGTGGTTACAGCCGGCGTTCCGATGCGCATGCCCGAAGTAACCATGGGCGACTGCGTATCGAATGGAACCATATTCTTGTTGATCGTGATGTCAGCCTTGATCAGCGATTCTTCGGCAATTTTCCCGGTGAGGTTCTTCGACCGAAGATCAATCAGCATAAGGTGATTGTCTGTTCCGCCGGAAATGATTTTGTATCCCTTCTTTACAAAGGCTTCGGCCATGGCTTTCGCATTCTTGGCCACTTGCACAATGTAGTCCATGTATTCATCGCTCAGGGCCTCTTCGAAGGCGACAGCCTTGGCGGCGATGACATGCTCCAACGGCCCGCCTTGTGTGCCGGGAAATACACCTGAATCAAGGATCGAAGATATTTTTCGGATTTCTCCTTTCGGTGTCTTCAATCCCCACGGATTGTCAAAGTTGGATCCAATCATGATCAGGCCTCCACGCGGCCCGCGAAGCGTTTTGTGCGTGGTGGTGGTGATGATGTGGCAGTGTTGAATAGGGTCGTTCAGCAGTCCACGGGCGATCAATCCGGCCGGATGGGAAATATCGGCAAGCAACAATGCACCTACTGCATCGGCGGCTTCACGCAATTTCTTATAGTCCCAATCGCGGCTGTAGGCACTGGCCCCGCAGATAATCATTTTGGGTTTTTCGCGCTTCGCGATTTCAATGACTTTGTCGAAATTGATCAGTCCGGTGTTTTGCTCCACCCCGTAGAAAGATGGCTGATAGAGTTTTCCGGAGAAATTTACCGGCGACCCATGCGTGAGGTGCCCGCCGTGTGAGAGGTCAAAGCCCAGAATCTTGTCGCCGGGCTTAAGGCAGGCCAGCATGACAGCTGCATTGGCCTGCGCCCCGGAATGAGGCTGCACATTGGCCCAACTTGCTCCGAAGAGTTTCTTCACCCGGTCGATGGCGAGTTGCTCAATTTCATCAACCACTTCGCAGCCACCATAGTACCGCTTGCCGGGCAAGCCCTCGGCATACTTGTTGGTGAGCACCGTGCCCTGCGCTTTCATGACCTGGACAGAGACGAAATTCTCGGAGGCGATGAGTTCAATGCCATGCTGCTGGCGCTGCTTCTCCTTTTCAATAAGATCAAATACGAGTTTGTCTTTCTTCATGCGGACGGGAATGAAAGGCCCAAAAATACAGGGAAGGGAGTCATTTCCCTAACGGCGCTTTTTCTACCAGCTGCCGCTGCTTCCACCACCACCGAAGCTTCCGCCGCCACCGGAGAACCCGCCAAAGCTGCCACCACCGCCGCCCCAGCCACGTCCGCCACCACCATAGTACCATCCGCGTCCGGACGACCATCCGCTGCCGCCACTGCGGTTTCCGCGGCTGCGCATGATCAGGATGATGATGATGAGAAGAATGATGAATCCTCCCGGCAGTCGCTGCCGCTTGCTTCGGTGCGTCCCGGTACCCCGATACTCGCCTTTAATGGATTTTCGGATAGCGTCTATCGTTGCCACCACTCCGCCGTCGTAGTCCTGCCTGCGAAAAGCGGGTGCCATCTCATTTCGGATGATCCGGTTACAAACGGCGTCCGGCAATGGACCCTCAAGTCCTTGTCCAACCTCAATGCGCATTTTTCGCTCTTCGATCGCCACGAGAACGATGATCCCGTTGTCGCGGTCCTTGGCTCCCAGTTTCCAGGCATCAGCCACCCGAATCCCAAACTGGTCGATGGTTTCACCCTCGAGTGCGGGAACCGTGAGGATCGCGATCTGGTTGGAGGTGGAGTCTTCAAACGCACGGAGTGACTGCTCCAGATAACTGATGGTTGACGGCGAAAGGATGCCCGCGTCGTCGTGAACCCGATGATTGGCCAGTTCCGGCACATCCCGTTGTGCGGTGGCGAGAAACGTAATCAAACAAAGGGCAATGCAGAATACCGATCGCCTGCTGCCATCGAGCAAACTACTCATCCGTGCGAAGATCATCGCGCAATTCATTGATGTCATCGGCGGACTTTAGGAAACCTTTTTCAAAGAGAATTTCTCCGCAACGATGGATGGCATCTTCAATTCCCTCGGTGATTTGCCCCATTCGAACTTTCTCAATGATGTGCTGAACCATGGTGTCCCACTCTTTCTGATCCACCACCTTGCTGATGCCCCGATCGGCCAGCACCATTACTTCATGCTCAAAAAATGAAATGAAAATCAGGATACCCGTTCGTTGCCGTGTATTAAAGACCTCCTCTTCCAGGAAGGCGGCCTCCGCCCGTTTGCGGGTAGCCTGGTCCAGGTGCTCGCGACTGACAAGGCGACGCTTGATAAAGGGCAGTGTGTGTGTCAGGATACCACCCAGGATACCGGTGAGAACAACGACGAAGAAAATGAGCATGGGATCCAGGATGGCCAGGGCGGGAACATACCGGTCAAAGAGAATGATGCAAAGGAAGGTTATTCCGCTGAGCAAAATTCCGCCGCGGTAATTGGCGATTGTATAGAAGCCACTTCGTTCGACGAATACCGGCACGATTTCACCGGAGATTTTTTCTTCAGCCTTGTGAACGGCGGCCTTGATGCGGTCAAGCTCTTCGGGAGTAAATCGGCGCTGGATAGACATAGGCGTTGCACCCCAAAGTTAACAAAGAGATGCTACTGCCGGTTGAATATTTCCGCACCTTTTAAACTATCTTCCGAAATCAATTCCGTCTGCATGAAAACACTCCGTGCACTCATCCTACTGCTGTTGGTGTCGTTCGGCACCTACGCGCAAAAGAAGGGAACTCCGGCTCCAACCCCCGACCTGCCACGGCAGCGGGTTGAACAGGAAGTGGCCCGTTTATCACAGCTGAGCGGCGGCGTGCTTGGCGTGGCCGCCATCCACATTGAATCGGGCAAACGATTTTCTCAGCACGGAGGTGTTCGTTTTCCGATGGCCAGCTCATACAAGATTCCAATTGCCGTGCAGCTTCTCACGCGCGTCGACAGCGGCATGTATAGCCTGGACCAACTCGTTGAAGTGACGAAGGCAGATATGCATCCGGGCAGCGGTATGATTGCGGAGCGATTCAACTGGCCGGGGGCGATCAAACCCGGTCTCGCCCTGTCGGTGAGAAGCCTGCTCGAATTGATGTTGTTGATCAGTGATAACAGCGCAACGGATATCTGTCTGCGCCTGGCCGGTGGCCCCGATAGTGTCAATGCCTGTATGAAGCGACTGGGCATTACCGGGCTATCGGTTGACCGCCCGACGGCCTACCTCATATCCGATTGGCTTGGCATCGCCATGGATCCACGCCAGCCCTGGTCTTCATCCCGATTTGACAGCCTGGAAAAAACACTCACGCCGGATATGATGATGAAGAGTTCCGCCAGCTTTGATGCCGACCTGAAAGACACTTCAACGCCGGATGCGATGTCAGAACTTCTCCTCAAGATTTATGGTCAGCCGATCCTGAAAGCGGATTCGAAAGCGCTGCTGCTGGATATCATGGCGCGGTGTGAGACCGGCCTGACGCGACTGAAGGGTGCGCTTCCTCCCAATACCGTGGTGATGCACAAAACAGGAACCATCGGAATGACGGCAAATGATGTAGGGATTATCACGTTGCCCGGCGACGGGGGTCACCTCGTCATCTCCGTCTTCACCAAGTCTTCACTGAAGCCACTGCCGGAACGCGAAAGAGCCATTGCGGAAGTTACTCGCGCGCTGCATGACTATTTCCTGCTCAACCACTAGAGACTAGATGACCTTGCCTTTCCACTTGCCGGAGCGCAGGTAGAGAAAGGCCATGGAGAACATGCTGAGCCAATACACCCACTCACTCATCCAGCCCCAGGTGATGGGCAGGTCGAGGTACTCCAGCGTGATGTAAACGTATACGCAGTAGAGGAAGATGGTGATGATCTCAATGGTGAGGTTAACAACCGTATTTCCGGTGCCCGTTACAGCATTCAACCAAACGACGGAAAAGGCCATCATCAAGAGTGCTGCAGAAACCACACGCATGACGGGCAGTGCCTCGTCAATGAAAGCCTGATCCTGCCCATAAAAGGAGAGTAAGGCTGCCGGAAATAGGTTCAATAAGACGACAATAATGGCTGAGAAAGACAGGCTGATGCGGGCAATTCGGTAAATGAGCGGCATCACTTCTTCGGTACGGCCCTGACCGATCAGGTTGCTGACCATCGTATTGGTGGTGGCCGCAAAGGCCCAGGAAAAGATTCCGGCCACACCGAATATGTTTCGCATGATGTTGGAAATCGCCAGGGATCTTGGACCGTGATGCTCCACCAGGATGTAAAAGTATTCCCATGAAATGATGCTTATGGCAAACTGGAGGATCAGCGGAGCGGACTGGACAAGAATCAGGCGGAAGGTATCACCGTTGAGCAAAGGCTTGTCGAAGAACGCAAACTGGTGATGAAATCCCTTGAGATGGATGACCAGGTAGATGACGAGCAGTCCCGTGGCCTCGGCAATGATGGACGCATACGCAGCGCCATTGAATCCCAGTGCAGGCAACCCAAAGTGTCCGTAGATGAGACCGTAATCCAGCACGATGTTGACAACAGCTTCAGCGAGGGTACCCCATACCAGGAAGCGAGTTTGGTTGGTTCCGACCAACAAGGCATTGCGCATGATATAGAGGTAGAGGAATGGCAGGCCCCACACGCGGAGCAAGAGGAAGTTGATGGCCATGTCGGCCATTACCGGATCTTCGAGGGTGGCGCGTAGGATAACCGGCGCCAGGGTGTACGTTGTCAGGATACCCAGGAAGGCGATGGCAATGGCGATCCAGATACCGTGAAAAAAGAGCCTTCCGATTTCTTTGGGAAGATTTTGCCCGGCACGTCGTGCGATCAACGCCTGGAGGCCATTGTTCAGCCCATTGCCGATTACGGCGAAGATGAGGTAGTAGACACCGGTGATGCCCGCACAGGCAAGCTCGCGCTCACCGAGACCCCCCAGAAAGATGTTGTTGGTGATGAAGTTGATCTGCGGGACGAGCAGTGCGAGCGAAATCGGCATGGCGATTCCCAGGATCTGACGCGTATGGGTTTGAAGCCGGAGATCGGTGGAGGCCATGGGGTGCGTGGAAGTACGTTAATACGCTGCAATTTGGATAAAGTTCAGTCAATAAGTTCGCCCATAGCCGCTGATGGAACCTAAAGGCGGATGATGTCAATCCTGTTTGTTTTTTGCCTTGGCTTACCTATCTATAAGGACAGATCAATCCCAAATCCCATGAAGCGAATTCTTTTCTCGTTTGCCTTGGCCCTGATCGTTCTGACAGGCGCCGTTGCTCAGTTGTTGCCACCCGACAAAGGGTTACAGAACCTGAAGTGGCGGGCCATTGGACCGGCCAATATGGGCGGCCGCGTCACCGATGTCGCCGGTGTTCCGGGCGATCCCACCACATTCTATGTAGCGGGAGCCGACGGCGGCATTTTCAAAACCACCAATGGCGGTGTGACCATGACTCCCATTTTCGAGGGTCAGCGGGCGTATTCCATCGGCACGATTGCCGTGGCGCCGTCCGATCCTGAAGTGCTTTGGGTTGGAACCGGAGAAGGTGACCCACGAAACAGTGTGGGCTATGGCTACGGAGTGTACCGATCGACGGATGGCGGAAAGACCTGGTCGCACCTTGGCCTGGAGAAGACCGATCGCATCAAACGAATTGCCGTCAACCCACAGAATCCCGACGAAGC
>JAYRXB010000223.1:0-3809 GCA_041917735.1 Cyclobacteriaceae bacterium | reverse complement strand
CGGGAGAACAACATCAAAGCCTCGGATGAGGTGTTGAAGTTCCTGGATAAATACCTGAAGGGTAGGTCAGAATAACCTGCTAACCGAGGGCCTGAACGCCCTTGACGGTGTCCGGCATCATCCGTGTAAACAGATTTTCAATGCCGGCCTTGAGGGTGACGGTGGAAGAGGGGCATCCGCTGCAAGACCCTTGCAGGCGGACGGTAACGATGCCGTCCTTGAACGAATGAAACGTGATGGCGCCGCCGTCTTGCTCTACGGCCGGACGAATGTACTCATCGAGGATGCTCTTGATCTGTCGGATGGTATCGGTCTCTTCCTGTTCGGCTGCTGGTAGCTCGTCCTTCTGATCCAGGATCAACTTTCCCGATTCCAGGAATTTCTGAATATGGTCGCGAAGAATGCTTTGCACTTCGATCCACTCCACGTCTCCTTTCTTGGTGACGGTGACGAAGTTGCTCATGTAGAAGACCCGGTCGACAAAGGGATACATAAACAGCTCCTGGGCCAGGGGCGCATCCTTAGCGCTTTCCGGGTCCGGAAAGTCAAAACTCATCCCTTCCGGGACCAACATTTCATTCACCACAAATTTGAGGGAATTCGGGTTCGGATTGGACTCCAGGTAGATGCTGATGGGCTTTGGCTGGGCTTGAATCATGGCTTTTTCGATACAAATAGAACAACAAAAGTAAGGGAATTTGGTTCGGCTCCATGCATAGCCCAGGGCTTTAGCCTACCCCTCAGATAGTAATCCTGACAGGCACGGACCCACTGCTTACCGGTCACCATTTACTGGCCACCCGGTCACTGGTCACCGGTTACCGTTCCCGGCTGCTCCAACGCATTCTCCCACTTGCTCACCACGGCTGTGGCGATGCTGTTGCCCACCACGTTGGTGGCGCTACGGCCCATGTCAAGGAGGGGGTCAATACCCAGGAGCAAGGCAAGGCCGGCTTCAGGGATATTGAACGTGGCCAGTGTGCCGGCAATCACGACGAGCGATGCACGCGGCACACCGGCGATACCCTTGCTGGTGAGCATGAGTACCAGCAGCATGCTGATTTGCGTGGCGATGGGAATATCCATTCCGTAGGATTGAGCAATGAACAAGGAAGCGAACGTCATATACATCATGCTCCCGTCGAGGTTGAACGAGTAGCCAAGCGGGAGAACAAAACTCACGATCTTGTCCTTGCATCCAAACGCCTGCAATTTTTCCATTGTCATCGGAAAGGCGGCTTCGCTGCTGGAGGTGGAAAAGGCGAGGAGTGTAGGTTGACGTACTTTCTTGATCAGGTCAACCACGCGCTTGCGGAGAACAACAAATCCGGCTGCAAAGAGAAGCACCCAAAGTAAAAGCAGGGTGAAATAGAATTCCGAGATGAAGATAGAATAGGTGGTAAGTATCCCCAGCCCCTGGGTTGCGATGATGGCCGTCATGGCGCCGAACACCGCGATGGGCGCAAGGTTCATGACGTAGCCGGTCACTTTCAGGATGACGTGTGCAGCGGCGTCCATGAAGGTGATGATGACCTTGCCGGGCTCCCCGATGGCCGCCGTTCCGATTCCGAATAGCAAGGAGAACACCACAATCTGGAGTATCTCGTTCTTCGCCATGGATTCCACCACGCTGGTGGGGAATACGTGATAGAGGAATTGCTTCAGCGTAAGCCCGGCAGCCGTCAGGCCACTGGAGTCGCCCACATCCGGAAGCGGGAGGTTCATGGCCTCGCCGGGCCGGAAGATGTTGACCATGATCATGCCCAGGAGAAGGCTCATGAGCGATGCACTGACAAACCACAAAAGGGTCTTTCCACCAATGCGGCCTACGGAACTGATATCGCCGAGCTTGGCCACGCCGACCACCAGTGTTGTAAACACCAGCGGTGCAACGATCATTTTGATCAGGCGGAGGAAAATATCGGCGAGGATGGAAAAAGGTTCAATCTTCTTGTCGCGGGCGGCCATGACCGTGCTGCGGGTCTTATTCAGTTCGGCCTTCTGTTTCTCGAGTTCGGTTCGTGTCAATGAATCGGAGGTCGCTTTCAGTTGGGTGTTGAGGTCGGCTACGCCTATCCGGATTTCTTCGAGCTGGAGGTTTTCATCGGCGACATACGTCTTATTGATGACGAAGCCGAGCCCGATGCCGAGGAAGAGGCATACGATGATGTAGAGGGTGAGGCGGCTTTTCTTGGGAGGACTAGCGGGCTCCATGCAGCAAGGCTTTTAGTGAGTTGTAAGTATAGGAAAGAATATTCACGGAAATCATTTGTTTGTCATAGGCGGCTGCTCTTGTCCCGGAGCAGGAAATCAGCCAGCACCAGTCCCGCCATGGCTTCCACGATGGGAACCGCCCGGGGTACCACGCACGGATCATGCCGGCCTTTGCCGGCCACCACCGTGGCATTTCCTTCCCGGTCTACACTCGCTTGGTCTTGCATAATGGTTGCTACGGGCTTGAAGGCCACGTTGAAATAGATGTCCTCGCCGTTGGAGATGCCTCCCTGGATGCCCCCGGAATGATTGGTGGCTGTACGTATTACTCCACCTTCGTTTTGGAAGGCATCATTGTGTGCAGAGCCCTTGAGCTTTGTTCCTGCAAACCCGCTTCCATATTCAAAACCCTTCACAGCGTTGATCCCGAGCATGGCATTTCCCAGTGCGGCGTGCAGCTTGTCAAACACAGGCTCCCCAAGGCCCACCGGGGTCCCGCGAACAACGCCAGTTACTACACCGCCGATTGTGTCGCGCTCGTGACGCACCGTGTCGATCAAGGCAATCATGCGTTCTGCCGTACCAGGATCCGGGCACCGTACGATGTTGGACTCCGTCTTGGAAAGATCCAATTCGTGGTAAGGTGGCGCAATGACATCGCCCACGGCAGAAACGTAGGCGTTGATCTGTATGCCGGCTGTTTGAAGCAGAAGCTTGGCCACCGCACCGGCAGCCACACGCGCAGCTGTCTCCCGGGCTGAGCTGCGTCCACCTCCCCGATGATCGCGTACCCCGTACTTCTTCTCGTAGGTATAGTCTGCGTGCGATGGCCGGTAGGTTTCGGCCAGATGGCTGTAGTCCTTGCTGCGGGCATCCTCGTTGGCAATGAAGAGGGCCAGCGGCGCTCCGGTGGTCTTCCCCTCAAATACGCCAGAGAGAATTTTCACCTGGTCCGGTTCTTTACGCTGCGTAGTAATGGAGGACTGGCCCGGTCTGCGCCGGTCAAGTTCTTGCTGGATGAAGGACACGTCCAGCGAAAGACCCGCCGGGCATCCGTCGATGACGGCGCCAATTCCTTCCCCGTGGGATTCTCCAAAGGTGGTTACTGCGAATATCTTCCCGAAGGTGTTCCCCATAGATTGGATTACACTCCAATATGGAGAAAGATTCTCACTTGCAGAAGTGTTCAGGCTGGCCGGCGGCGGACAAGCAGCGCAAGGCTGCCCGCGATGAGTAACCCGGCGAAAACATAGGCGACTGTTTTCACCCAATCCAACTCCGACGAAGCGCGGAGCGTGTTGTCGGCCACGTCGATGCGGTCATAGAAGGATCCCAGGTCCGTGCTACGGATCGCCTGGTTGCGATGACTCTCACCCACCACCTGCACCGTAACGGATGAGCGGAGCGTATCATACGTTTTCTTCGAAGGGTTGAAAAAGACCCACGAGAAGTAATTGCCAAGGTCATACTGCCCCGGTTCCTTGGGCACCATGAAGTACTTGAAGTTTTTTGTTCCCAAAACCCGGTTCCCTTCGCGCCGGATATTTTGCTGGACATTGGGCTCGTAGATGTCAAAGGGACTGCCGGGTGGGATG
>JAYRXB010000222.1:0-7447 GCA_041917735.1 Cyclobacteriaceae bacterium | reverse complement strand
CGATCCACTTGCCGTCCGGCGAATACGCAGGGCCAGCATCCAGGCCGGGGTCGGTCACGAGCGCCTTGACAGCTCCGCCGTTTACGGATATGGAAGAAATATTTGAAGTGGTCCACGCATTGGCCCAGCTTCCGTCCTGGTGGGTGAAGGCCAGCGTCTGGCTGTCGGGTGACCAAGCCATGTCTACAACGTGGTACGGCCCCTGTGTCAACTGCCGTACAGGGTATGTTCCGTCGGCGCCTTTGGTTAGCGTGAGAACAAAGAGCTGCGCGTTGTCGAAGTCATCGACCACTTGCCAGTCGGTTTTCTCCTTCTTGTCCTTCTTGGCACGCACCGCCGCCGAGTCATTCATGGTAAAAGCAATGTATTGGCCATTGGGCGACCATTCGTAATTGATGATGTTGTCGGCCACCTTGGTCAGTACTTCAGATTCCCCGCCGGTAATCCGTACGCGGTACAACTGCGAAACTTCACCATCGCGGGAAGAACGGAAAGAGAGGTAATTGCCGTCCGGCGAGAACGTTGGTGATGTGCACGACTTATCACCGAAGGTCCACTGGATGGGTTGGCCCTTGCCGGACGCTACCCATATATGGGTGAGAAAATCAGACTGATCTTCGGTCATGCGTGGATCAGCCACGGTAAAGGCGATGTGGTTTCCATCGTTGGAAATGGCCACGGCGCCGAGGCGCTTGTACGACATCATGTTGGCCGGTGTCCAGGCCGTTTGTGCTGTCGCCAACGAGGCCGATAGCATCAGCGTTGCAATCAGTACGTGTTTCATGTCGGGTAATTTTGAAGGGAATCTACCTATTTTTTACTTCATCCAACTGGCCTCCTGACATACCTCTGTCATCCACTGCCTGGAGCTTTGAGGAAACAAACACAAAATAACTATGAACAAGGTCGTTCACTTTGAAATCCCCGTCGGAGACCTCGAACGGGCGAAGAAGTTTTACAGCATTTTCGACTGGCAGATGCAGGATTGGCCCATGCCAGACGGCTCCCTGTACGTGGGTTGCCGTACAGCAGAAACGGATCCAACCACGTACGTACCGAAGGAAGCCGGGGCCATCAACGGCGGGATGGTAGTGCGCAACACTGTCTCGCGGGCCTGCAACATCACCATGCATGTGCCCTCCGTTGATGCCTTTGCCGACAAGGTGAAGAAAGCCGGTGGGAAGCAATTGAAGGAGAAGACCGCTATCCAGGGGGGCGCCTATGCCTATTTCGAGGACACCGAGGGCAATGTATTTGGACTCTGGGAGGACGCGAAGTAGCGGAATTTGGTTACCATTTGGGGTCAATCGGTATATTAGGCGCCTGATGCCCTAAGCCCGATTGATCCCCTCGTTCAAGCGTCTCATTGGTGTTAACCGCTTTGTGCTCTCGCCGCAGGAGTACAAGCGGGTGTTGCTTACCGGTCAACTGACGGTAGTGACCTTTGCCGTGCTCGGTGCCTTTTCGCTCATGGATGCGATTTGGGGCTACCGCTACCCCATTCCGATCAACCTGGTGGCGATGGTGCTCTTGCTCGGGGTGCTGGTGCTCAACCGGCGGGGGTACTTCATGACCGCCCGCCTGATGCTTGCAGGCATTGTAACAGCCATCACCTTGTTCTTCACCGCCGTCCTCGATCGCAACATGGGGCTTTTCCAGTTTGCGCTCTGCATCAACATCGGCGTGCTGACGGTCTTCGGCTACGAAAACCTGAAGTGGGCCATAGCCTTTGCGGCGATCACCACGGTTCTCTACCTCCTGGCCATGTTTCATCCCTATCCGCGCATCGAACGGATAGACCTGGCCGACCCTGCCTATGCGGATCGAAACTTGTTTTTTGGCTTCCTGATCGCCAGCGCCGCCTCGGTGACGGTGGTGTACTACCTCCTGAAAATCAATCATGACTCGGAAACCTCCCTGTTGAGAAAGGAGCGATCGATATCCATCAAGAATGAAGAGCTAACGGAAGTCAATACGGAGTTGGACCGGTTCTTTTACAGCGTGTCACACGACCTGCGTGCACCGCTCACGTCGATGCAGGGCATCCTGAACCTCATGGAGCAGGCCAGTAGCCCGGAGGAAGTGAAAGAATACACCAATTTGCTGAAGGGGCGCGTGGAAAACCTGGACCAGTTTGTGCGCTCGGTTACCGCCTATGCCGGCAACGCCCGCAAGGAGGTAGTTGCAGAGCCCGTTGAAGTCCGGGCAATCTTCCGGGAGGTGCTGGAAAACATGCGCTACTACCCCAACGCCGACGCTATCAACATCACCCTCGACATCCCGCATGAAGTCGTGGTGACATCCGACCCGATGCGGTTGCAGATTATCTTCGGTAACCTCATCACCAACGCCATCAAGTATCACGATTACCGCAAGCCCAACCCGTTCATTCACATCGGCTATGAACAAAGCCAGTCATCGCTTTCCGTCCGGATCCAGGACAATGGAAGTGGTATTCATGAGGAGTCACTGCCCCGCATCTTCGAGATGTTCTACCGCGGCAATGGAAACTCCCAGGGCAGCGGCCTGGGCCTATACATCGTCAAAGAGGCGCTGGATAAAATAGGCGGCCGGATTGAAGTCTCCTCCGCCCATGGCGTTGGGACAACTTTCGTAATCCAATTGCCCTACCGGCAAGAGCCCGCCTGAGCTTATTCTTTTCGGAATGCCAGGTTTCTAACCCGACCGTTGCTGGCCTTGAAACCGTTTACTTTCCCTTTCGCGTCGCGGGTAAACACGAGCGTGCCCATGATTTCCATGGTGAACGAATCAGGTGCCGTAGGTCGAAGCTTAAAGTCGTTGTGACGCTGATGATGCGACGTCAGCGTATCGTTACGGATGTCGAAGGTATACCGCGTCTCCAGCTCGTCGCTGTAAAAGCTGCCGGTGAAATCGGCCAGCACCACCGACTTGGGATCGAAGGGTGGCTTCTTCTCTTCCGGCAGCGGCGGAGCTCCTGGCTTTTCAGGCTTCAGCTCATTGGCCAGGACCGCATCGGCCAAGCGAAAACTCAGTGTCCCGGCGTCAAACCACGCAAAATTGCTAAACACGGATATGGAAAGGTGCTGATCCGGAAACCGCAGCAAGTACGTGCGATAGCCCGCGTCGCCGCCACCATGGCTGGCGGTGTTAAGCCCTTTGTACTTGCCAATGGCCTGGCCAAACGCATAGCTGATCGTGTCGCCCTTGTTTAACACAAACCGTCGGTTCATCTCCTTCATGACGCGCTCATTGCCGACTTTCATTGTTTCAAAGTTCCTCGCCCACTTGCTCAAGTCTTCTACCGTCGTGAACAAGCTGGTGGCCCCGACGTTGGCATAACTTAGCACGCTTTTCTTGAAGGCATTGGGATCATCACTGCTTTCCTTGTAGTAGGAATAGGCCCGGTTCTTCACCACTTTCTCGTGGTCATCATAGAACAGGGTGTTGTTCATCCCCAGCGGGTCAAAAATGTTCTTCTTCGTCCATTCCGGAAAAGACTCGCCCGTTACCCGGCTTACGATCTCAGCCATCAGGGTAAAGCCGGTGTTGCAATACAGGTATTCGTCTCCGGGCTTAAAGTTCAATTCGCGCTGCTTGCTGACTACCCGCAGGATTTGTTCTCGTGTGATAACGTCATCCATGCGCCAGCCGGCCATCGTGAGCAAGTTCCATTGGTCGCGAAGCCCGCTGGTATGGTGAACCAGGTGATCGATCGTAATCACGGTACCAAAGTCATGCATCTCCGGCAGGTACTTCCGAATGTCGTCCTGCATGGAAATTTTACCTTGATCGGCCAGCATCGCGATGGCAAAGGAGGTAAACTGCTTGGATACCGAGGCGATGTGAAAGATGGTCGTAGGGGTGATCTTCCGCTCGCTCTCCAGGTCGGCATAGCCATAGCCTTTGCTGAAAATGATCTTTCCCTCCCTCTCCACGGCAATGGCCGCACCGGGAGACACCGGGTAATCGCCGAGGTTGGCCTTCATGTATTGGTCAGCAACACCCTCCAAATCCGTAGCGCTGGGCTCCGCTCCCCGCAGGGTAAGTGTATATTCTCCGGTCCTGTCCTCAAACGGTGAAATGACCACCCGATGTATGCCGTTGGCCCTGGTGGTGAAACTAAACGGCTCATGGCCTTTCGATGGCCGGTCAAACTCATTGATGGACTTGTTGTCAGGGCCGAGTACGGTGACCACCAAATCAACGGTGCGCTGATCGGCGTAGCCATAGACAAACGCGCCGCTGTCCAGTTCAAGGCGGAAGGTGTCAGCAGCATGTGCTTTCAGAAACCTGACCGGAGTCGTTTGCCCAGTCTTGAGCTCTGATTGCGGGCCCAAAACATCACGTGGAGACTCGGAGCACGCACTCGCCAACACCAATAATGGCAGGAATCGCTTCATAGAAGAATGGATTGAAAAGGTTCAAGTTACTTCAGTCCGATCACTTTATCTATTACTGGGTCTTGGTTCGTAAAGTATTCGGATGAATATAATTGAACAGGAAGGTCTATTTCAATCCAATTCCGGGTGTCGCCCGGGATAGACTCATGGTATCGATTGGAGATACTACCCCTTGCTCCTGAGTAGGGTAGCATTACCTCATGCTCTTCGCCCACAAAGTTTGGTTTAGAACTGCTCCGTTCACCGGCAAATACGGGGTGCAAGAGGGCGTCGGCCCGGCTGATGAATATCTGGCAGGCCGAAAAGGTATTCCGGCCAGTAATGATCGTAATCCGGGTTGATGGCCTGTCTTTATACTGCTTTAATTCCATCAGTAAGGGGTCGAGCAACATCGCATTGCCGCCGTTGTTGTGCCTGACATCAATAACGAGATGCCTCGGGGTCACCCGACGCAAGCTATCGCCGAGGCGGCGCGCAAAGGAGGCCAAGGACTCTGCTGGATCGTTCATCACTTGATTAAATTGAACGTACCAGGTTGACTCGGGTGCCGCGATGGGTGTCATCCAATAATTTGCCTCAACACGGGAGAGGTAAAGCGGTGCAGGTTTACTGGAAATTTGCGATGGAACCAATTTGGGTATTCCACGCATACGAGGGACAGGACCAAACGGAAGCAGTACTTCCTTTGTGCGACCCTGGCTGTCGGTAACCCCCAGCTTTGCCAATTCGCTGGTTTCTCCCAACATTTCCCAGGCCGACCGAAGCATAAGAAATACCGGGCCGATCCACGGAATGCCCACCTCATTGTCGCAGCTGATGTACTCACCGATTCGCGTCATGGCGTCAGTAGCCTTTACATTGCCAAATGCATTCACACGGCTTCCAATCAAATCCCGGTAAGGTGCCTGAGCGTCGATGATGAACAGTCCGTCGGCAAACAGATAAAATCGAACAGGGAGTGACTGAGCAGCAACCTGTTCTGCCGCCCATGGAAGTATGTAGGTATGGCCATCGCCAAGCTGGGCTGCCAGCCGTTCAAACTCAAGCAGCATACGCTGGTCGGTGTAATTCGGAATATTCTTCCTCAAGTCATCCGAAAGTCTTTTGAAGGTGGCAGGAAGTTCCTTTGATCGGTAAACATAGTGATCCCGCTTCACGGCTGCGATGTAGTGGTCGAGATCGCCACGCCAGCCTTCCAGTCGCTTGTCTGATTGGCATGACCCCGTTGAGAGTACGAGTGTGCAAACAATGCAAGTAGCCCAGTAGATATACTTGTGCATGGAATTTAAGTTTCCGCTCCAGTTTCAAGGATCGGGCCATGCTGTCCATCCACTGGAATCAAGGGCTTTTCGGAATTGCCGTTCAATTATGTAACGAAAATGGCCGACTTCGGACAGCCAACAACTAGCGGTATCCTTGCGCCTGCAATTCAAACAGTCGCGCATACGTACCTCCTGCCGCAATGAGTTCATCGTGTGAACCCAATTCGGCCACTTTGCCATCAGCGATAACGGCAATGCGGTCGGCCATGCGTACCGTGGAGAAGCGGTGGGAAATGACGATACCAATTCGGCCTTTCAGGTTCTCCTTCAGCTCGGCGAAGATAGCAGCCTCGGCTTCGGGATCCAGTGAACTGGTAGGCTCGTCCAGGATCCAGATGTCGGCATCGCGGTACATGATCCGTGCCAGCGCTAGGCGTTGCCATTCACCGCCCGACAGGTCGTGGCCTCCCTCGAACAGGCGCCCCACTTTTGCATCCAGACCGCCGGGCATCTTCTTCAGCAGCCATTCACTGCGCGCATCTTTCAATGCCTTGTGAATTCGCTCATCGTTGTTCTCCATCCCAGGTCTTCCTATTGATACGTTCTCTCTTACACTCAACTCATACGTGGCGAAGTCCTGGAACAACACCCCTACCCGGTCGCGCAGCTCTTCCGGGGCTACGTGTTTCAGATCAACGCCACCCACGCGTACCGTCCCGGCGTCGGGATCGTAGAACCGTAGCAGCATCTTGATCAGCGTACTCTTGCCCGCGCCATTTTCTCCCACCAGGGCCACCAGTTCGCCATCGCGGATGTGGAGACTCAAATCCTTAACAGCGGGCCCTGTTCCTCCCGGATAGGTGAACGCGACCTGTTCAAACTGAATGCCCGCATTCAGCCGGGCAGGCAGATGGGTTGGGTTTTCCGGTACGGTAATGAGCGTATCGATCGACAAAAAGGAAAAGTAATCATCGAGAAACGTCGTATGCTGGTCGACGGCCACGAACGTACTCGAGATCATGCCCAGTGTTCCGGACACAGATGTAAACGCGCCGATGACCAGCACCACACCACCGGGATCGATAGCACCTGCTGCACCTTTGATGGCCAGAAAAACGTAGGCTGCAGCCAGGGTTGTGCCCGTAACCAATCCAGTAAGAATCGAAATTCGCGTTCCCTCCTTGTACATCTGCGCTCGTCTCCGGAACAGGTAGTCGGAAAGCTGCTGGTGGCGCCCGAGCAGGTAGTCGGACAGCACATACGCGCGAATCTCTTTCGTAGTCCGGGGCTGCACGAGCTGATCGCCCAGGTAGTTGCGCTCTCGCTCTTCCGGTGTCTCTTTGTAGTAGAATTCGTAAAGCTTGGAGGTAATGCGGCTCTCCAACAGGAGCGAAAGCACCGCTGATCCCAATGCCAGAACTACGAGCAGGTAATGCAAGCTCGCGAGCAGCGACGCCATGAGGATAATGGTCACCAGGTTTCCCGACAAGCCCAGCACCGACCAGGTAAGGTCACCCGGCCGCCAATGCACATCCCGGCGTGCGCGGGCCAGGCGATCGTGCCAGTTGGAGTTATCGAAGTGACCCAGATCGACGCGGGATGCTTTTGCCAGCAGGCGCTTTTCAGCTTCCAGCTCCACCCGCCGCACAAACAACGTTCTTCCGTAACCCATGCACCGAGGGCGCGCTGCACGCCGGCGGCGATCCACAACCCTACCAGGATCGGCACCATGTCTTCCACGGGGCTGCGTTCCGCTATGCGATTGACCAGCATCGATCCCAGCCAAACCGACAGTGGTGTCAT
>JAYRXB010000221.1:0-5847 GCA_041917735.1 Cyclobacteriaceae bacterium | reverse complement strand
GGGGTCTTTAGCGTATTGCTTGGCTTTCTTCTTCCACTCCTTTTTCTCCGCTTTGGAAAGCTGGGCGAAAACCTGTGAGCCGGAAAAAATCAGAGCCAGGCAGACGATAATCACATGAGGTTTCATGCACTTGGGGGTTAATTGGTAGTTAAAAGTAATCAAAAAACGTCAAAATCAGCAGGTTAGGCCCTATACCATCCTTTCCGGCCGTACCCATTCATCAAATTGGGCCGAGGTCACCAGGCCCAGTTCAATGGCGGCTTCACGCAAGGTCTTGTTTTCCTTATGAGCCTTCTTGGCAATTTTGGCGGCATTCTCATAACCAATGTGTGTGTTCAGTGAGGTGACCAGCATCAGCGAATTTTCCATATGCTGCTTGATGATGGGGAGATTGGGTTCGATTCCTGCGGCACACTTGTCGTTGAATGACACGCAGGCATCACCGAGCAGGCGAGCGGATTGAAGCACGTTGGCGGCAATCACCGGTTTGAACACATTGAGTTCAAAGTGGCCCATGGAGCCTCCAACGGAGACGGCCACATCGTTGCCCATCACCTGCGCACATACCATGGTGAGTGCCTCTGGTTGCGTTGGATTGACCTTACCAGGCATGATGGATGATCCGGGTTCATTGTCCGGAATGATGATCTCGCCGATGCCAGATCGGGGACCGGAGCTAAGCATCCGGATGTCGTTGGCAATTTTCATGAAGGCCACAGCGGCACGCTTGAGGGCGCCCGACAACTCCACCATCGCGTCGTGGGCGGCCAACGCCTCAAACTTGTTCGGTGCGGTGATGAATGGGTATCCGGTGAGTGTCGCAATTTTCTTGGCGACAAGCACATCATATCCCTTCGGTGCGTTGAGACCCGTACCAACAGCGGTTCCGCCCAAGGCCAGTTCCCGAACGGCTTCCAGGGCATTCTTGATGGCGCGTTGGCTGTTGTCGATTTGCTGGACATACCCGGAAAACTCTTGCCCCAGTGTAAGCGGTGTGGCATCCATAAAATGGGTACGCCCTGTTTTTACAATGGATTTGAACTCGGAAGCTTTCTTCGCCAGCGTGTCGCGAAGCTTTTGCATGCCCGGTAAGGTCACTTCAACCACCTGTTTGTATGCCGCAATGTGCATGGCAGTCGGGTAGGTGTCGTTGGACGACTGTGACTTGTTCACATCGTCATTCGGATGCAACACCTTTTTCTCATCGGTAAGTTTACCACCCTGAAGCACGTGTGCGCGGTATGCAATTACCTCATTGGTGTTCATGTTGCTTTGTGTACCAGAACCCGTTTGCCAGATGACCAAGGGGAATTGGTCGTCAAGTTTATGCTCGAGGATTTCGTCACACACGCGGGAAATGAGTTCCATTTTTTCTTTTGGAAGAACGCCCAGTTCGTGATTTGCCATTGCGGCTGCCTTTTTAAGGTAGGCGAATGCATAGATGATTTCCTTCGGCATGCTCCCTTCGGGGCCAATTTTGAAGTTGTTTCGTGAGCGCTCTGTTTGTGCGCCCCAGTATTTGTCGGCAGGCACCTGGACTTCGCCCATGGTGTCTTTTTCAATGCGATAATTCATACGTTGCGGGTTAAGCAGACAAAAATAAGAAAAGACGCTTGCTTGGCCGGGCAACGAAAGTCAGGCTTTCAGAGACCTTCCTGAGAAATGTGTACCTTCATCACCGGTAAACCCAACCCTATGAAGAAGGCCCTGATCGGAGTAGCCGTTGTCGCAGTAGTCCTGGTGGCAGGCTTTTTCTACCTGAATAACCGAAACCGAACCCTAAGCCCTCCCGGAAAGGCTGAACTCACTTCCGGAGACCTTACGGTAAGCATACCGTATAGCCGCCCATCCGTACGCGGGCGTGTGATTTTTGGTACAAAGGAGGATGGGGCATTGCAACCCCATGGCGAGTACTGGCGGCTTGGAGCGAATGAGTCAACCGAGATTACGATCAACCGCGACATCTTGTTCAATGGAACTCCTGTCAAACAAGGCACATACAAGATGTATGCGATCCCTGGGCCTGATGCGTTTGAAATTCGCTTGAATTCCGAACTGGGCACCTGGGGTTATCTGGAACCGGATGTTGAAAAGGACGTGTTGAGCACTCGGGTACCT
The DNA here is from genome assembly GCA_041917735.1 of Cyclobacteriaceae bacterium. Lineage (GTDB taxonomy): Bacteria > Bacteroidota > Bacteroidia > Cytophagales > Cyclobacteriaceae > ELB16-189. The sequence continues at coordinate 3,729 of JAYRXB010000221.1, read as the reverse complement.
GTGGAGCGTTTGACAGCGCCGGTCGAACAATATACGATACGCATGGAGCCGGCGGAGAACGGCATTTCGCTCATTTTTGAGTTTGAAAATGTTCGGTTCACAGTTCCGCTTACACGAGGCTGAGCTCCTTTCCAGGCGTGATGTTGCAGGTTATTGAACGGGCGCACAGCCATCGCGGCCGTGTTGCGATTATTGCCGATTCCTCCCGGTATACCTACGATGATCTCCTGAAGCGATCTGCAGAAATTGCATCATTCCTGCTGCAAGAGAACGAGGATCTTCAGGAAGCAAGGATCGCTTTCATGGTACCTCCAGGGTTGGACTATGTGGCGACGTTATGGGGTATATGGCGCGCCGGCGGAGTCGCCGTTCCCCTTTGCCTTACCCACCCCGCACCAGCATTGGACCACGTCCTGAAGGATACGGGTGCCTCCATCATTCTGTCCACACAAACCTTCATGCCCTTGCTTCTTCCCTTGGGAACGAAATATGGAGCACGCGTTTCTGATGTGACCCAACGGACTCCGTGGCCTCAACGAAGTGACCCGAACGTCGCTGCGGAAAGAAAGGCTCTGATCCTGTATACCAGCGGGACGACGAACTTGCCCAAAGGCGTAGTGACAACCCACCGGAACCTCTCCGCACAAATTCAGACCCTGGTGAAATCGTGGCACTGGTCTGAACGAGATCACACACTCTGCGTGTTGCCGTTGCATCACGTGCACGGTATCGTTAACGTGGTCTCCTGTTCACTATGGGCTGGAGCGTGTTGTGAGTTCCTGCCGGACTTCCAGGCGCCTGAGGCATTTCGTGCCTTTCGCCGGCGCGAGATCAATGTGTTCATGGCTGTGCCCACCATTTATTTCAAGTTGATTGCTGCCTGGGAGACCTTGCCGGCGGAGGAGCAGCAAGAAGTTTCTGCTGCGCTTTCGGCCATGCGGCTGATGGTCTCAGGATCTGCAGCTCTTCCTGTCTCGGTCATGGAACGCTGGGAACGCATCAGTGGTCACCGATTGCTGGAGCGATATGGAATGACGGAGTTGGGAATGGCGATCAGCAATCCCTATGAAGGAGAGCGAAGAGCCGGGTATGTTGGCACACCCCTTCCCGGTGTGGAGATTCGGTTATGCGACGATAAGGACCAGCCCGTTGTGGGCGAGCCTGGAGAGATTCAGGTCCGGGGAGAAAATGTTTTCCAGGAATACTGGAACCAACCAGCGGCAACCGCAATGTCGTTTACGAAAGATGGCTGGTTCAGGACCGGGGACGTGGCAGTTAGTGAATCGGGCTACTACCGGATTTTGGGACGAAGTTCAGTAGACATTATTAAGTCGGGCGGATACAAGATTTCCGCGTTGGAAATTGAAGAGGTGATTCGCACGCACCCCGATATCAAGGATTGTGCGGTGGTGGGCATCGAAGATGAAGAGTGGGGTGAAGTTGTAGCGGCCGCCGTGGTCGCAAGCCGTCCGCTGGACACTGAGCCATTGCGTGCCTGGCTCAAGGAGAGAATCCCGGGCTATCGGATTCCAAGAAAATTCCTGCTTGTTGACGAGCTCCCGCGAAATGCAATGGGTAAAGTGACCAAGAGTGATGTAAAAAAACTGTTTGTCGTATGATTTACGGTGTAGCCCTGCTTGCGATTTGTTTTCTCCTGGGCAAAGCAGCCGGGGAGTGGCTTGGCGCTTGGCTGGGGATCGATGCCAACATCGGAGGTGTCGGCTTCTCCATGCTCCTGCTGATTTTCTCCATGCAATGGCTTCAACGGTTGCGCCCCAACGATGCACAGCTGGAGGGCGGAATCATCTTTTGGAGCAATCTCTACATTCCGGTAATCGTGGCGATGTCGGCCGTTCAGAATGTGAAAGGCGCGCTGGGCGGTGGACTTGTGGCGGTATTGGCCGGCGTTGTTCCAACAGCGGTGTGCCTGGCACTTGTGCCGATCATTACGCGCCTGGGTAAGCACAAAGAGCATCGCTGATTATGGAATCGACATCAACCTGGCTCATGAAGGAAGGCATACTGGTGGCTACGATAACTGTGGCTGTCATGTTGGGCGCGGCTTCGTGGCTTTCCGTAAGCCTAACGAAGAAAAAGATTCCCGGACCGGCCATCGCCATCCTGGGCGGCCTAGTTCTTGCCTATGTAGCGGGCCTGTATACGAAAGGAAAGAACGGACTCGCTGACATCAGTGTGTTCGACGGGTTCACCGTCCTTGGTGGCAGCACCCTGCGCGACTTTACCATTGTTGCGACCGCCATGGGTGCACGCTTTTCGGAGATGAAGAAGGCAGGATGGGCCGGCGTTGTTGCGTTGCTGCTGGGAATTGTTGCCTCATTCACGGTCGGGGCGGCCCTGGCCTGGATAATGGGCTATTCCGATGCCAGGAGCATGGCTACGCTCGGAGCGGGCGCGTGTACCTTTATTGTTGGACCGGTGACTGGAGCAGCCATTGGCGCTACTTCTGAAGTAATCGCACTGAGCATAGCGGCGGGTGTGGTGAAGTCAATTGTTGTCACTATTGCAACACCCTGGATTGCCCGACGAATTGGCCTGGACAATCCTCAATCAGCCATGGTCTTTGGAGGCCTCATTGGTACGACCAGCGGAGTTGCGGCGGGGCTTGCCGCGACGGATCCGAAATTGGTTCCCTACGGTGCAATCACAGCAACATTCTACACGGGACTAGGATGCCTTCTGTGCCCGTCTTTGCTTTACCTGCTTCTGCAATGGGTTGCCGGATAGCGGATCAGTGATGCGGAACGGCCTCCATCAGGAGTGCAAGAGCGTTTTCCAGTGACCTTGTACCAGGGCCTGATCCCTTGAAGTGCCCGAGGCGAACAACGACAAGGTCGTGTGACGGGATGATGATGGTGTATTGACCGCCGGCGCCCGCCATAAAGTAGGCTTCTTTCGGAATCGGAAAGCGGCCGTCCCCGTTGAGCCAGAAGAAGCCACCATAGATCGGCCGGCCATCCTCTTTCCATGCCGGGGCCAGCGTACTCACAAATTTCACAAAGCCTTCCGGCAGAATTCGCTCGCCATTCCAGACGCCATCTTGCAGATACAGGTTGCCAAGCCGCGCCCAGTCGCGTGCGGAGGCGAACTCATAGCCTTGCGTCAGGAAGTTTCCATACGGGTCGGTTTCCATGACCATGGAACGTACTCCGATTTTGTCGAAGAGTGCGCGCTGGGGAAATGAAAGGTAATCTTCACCCGATTTTTCGACGCCCAGTCGAATAAGGTAATTGATGAGCACCGGGTCCGTGTTCCGGTATCGTCCAACCGTGTTGGGAGGCCATTGTTGTGGCCGTGTGGCGGCGTAGGTAAATGAATTAACGCCACCGGTATACAGGTACAGGTGGTCGGGGTAGCCCAATGCAGGATCGTAGTCAGGATCTTGCGGTGCTCGAATCCTGATCCCACTTGACATGTTGAGGATATAGGCAATGGTGATCTTTTGTCGCGGATCATTTTCGCCTTGCCATTCGGGAATTGGCGCAGGTTGGTCAAGGGTGTAGATCCCTCGTTGCATGAGGACACCCATGAGTGTGGCGGTGAGGCTCTTTCCCATCGACCAACTTTCCAGTGGCGTGTCTTCGGTGATTCCACTGGCATGACGTTCTGCAAGAAATTTTCCTTTCCAGGTGACCACAAAGGCAGCTGTAAGTGCCTCCTCCGGATCGAAGGCGGCATTTACAGCCTCCAGTACCTTTACTTCGTCTACTT
>JAYRXB010000220.1:0-4377 GCA_041917735.1 Cyclobacteriaceae bacterium | reverse complement strand
CCGGCAGCGAGCATGAGCGAACAGGGGTGCCATTGAGGTGTACGGTGCACGCCCCGCACTGCGCCACGCCGCACCCGTACTTGGTTCCGGTAAGCCCGATGACATCACGGATGGCCCAGAGCAAAGGCATTTTAGCGTCCACATCGATGGTGTGGGTTTTTTGATTGATGATCAGTTTGATGGTGGCCATACCGGAATTGGAATAGTAACTTGTAATTTAAAGAAAAGTGAACCAAAATGCGCAGCCAATTCTTCGCCCCTATACGGTTATGATTAGCAGGAGATATGCCATGATGGTCTTTGGTTTGTGCATCTGGACAGCCTCCAACGGACAGGCAAGCGTAGAGGTAGTTGTTACCGATGTACGTGATGCCACCGGCACCATCATGGTAGCGCTCTTCCAGGACGAGGAGACTTTCCTCAGAAAACCGTTCTCCGGAAAGATGACAAAGGCCGTGAAAGGACAAGTCCACGTGACATTTGAGAACGTTGCCCCCGGGGAGTATGCTGCCAGCATCATCCACGACGCCAACGATAACCGCAAACTGGACTCCAATTTTCTGGGCATTCCCAAGGAAGGCTTCGGGTTTTCCAACGATGCCATGGGCACCTTCGGCCCGCCATCATTCGGCAAGGCAAAGTTCAGCATATCCGGATCGATGGTGATTCGAATCAAGGCGAAGTATCTTTGATTGAAGCGGTATCGAGGTTTCCGATTTTGACTAGCACTGTCAAATTGAGTAGTTTTCATGCTGACCAAATGGCTGACATGAAAAAGAAGGTGTGGTTGGTGGCGTTTATCATTTTAGCCGCGTCCGGCGCGGTCTTTGGTCAGTCCTGGCGCGACAAATACAACCAGGCGACATCCTTATACAATGCGGATAAGTATGAGGAGGCTTTTGTACTGGCCACTGAGTCGCTAAATGGTTACCTGGCCGAAGGTGCCGGGAGCGGAGATTCACAGGCAGCCATCCTAAGGCTGTTGTCTACCATAAGTTACGCCAGGCAGGATTTTGAGAAAGGATTGGATTTTTCGAACAAGGAAATCCAACTGCGCGAAGCAAAGAAGGATACCGTCCTGGCCATCGCACTGGTCAACCGCGCGCTCTTTCAGGAACAGTTGGGGCAATACCAGCCTGCTCTCCTTTCACTTACCGATGCGCGCAACTTGTTTCTATCGGTTTACCAACCTGTTCACCGTGAGGTTCTTGAATGCAGTGTTGGAATCGGGACCATCTACTACCTGTTAAGTGACCTGCCGAAAGCCAGGGAGTGGTTGTATCCGGCCCTGGAATCGGCCGACAAGAGCGGTGCCTACACCCTCGAAATACTGGAAGGGTTCTACTATGCCGGAATGCTGGAGTTGGAATCGTCGGAGGGATCGGATGCCCTCGCACGATTCCGGAAAGCAGAGGATCTGTATCGGTCCGCTTCCCTGCAGCAGTCCCTCGACTATGTCCTCGTGCTGTATGGCTTAGGGCTTGCGCAGCAACAGCTTCTGAACTACGAAGAAGCTGATCGGACACTGGGTAAAGCACTGGCAGGTTATGAACAAATCGCCGGAAAGGAGGGGGCGGAGTACTTTGCCATCGTTCGTGCCCGCATCCTGAACGCCCACACATGGGCACGCCCTGACCTGGCTAACGAGTGGATGTCCGGGTTGAAAGAAGATGCCCATGCGCGGGAGGCATACGGAGAAACTTGTGCGTCCCTGGGATTTTATTACCATGGCAAAGGAGACTTTAGCAAGGCTGAAGCGTACTATCGGGAAGCACTGGTTGCACTGAATACCAACAATTCTGGTTCGTTGTTGCGTCGGGCCGAGACAAACCTCAACCTCGCCGTGCTGCTTGCTGACAATGGAAAGACAGAGGAGGCATTGAAGATTATCACCGAGAGCCTCGGCTTTATTGAGAGCAACGCGGGAAAGGAGAGTGTCCTTTACCGTCGCGCACGAATCCGATTGGGGATCATCCAGGTTCAGGCTGGCCAGTGGCAGCCCGCTCAACGCACGCTCCAGGAGGTAAGCCAGGAAATGGCCATGCTGTCTGTTCCTGAAAAAGCACTCCTCCTGAATGGGTTGGGTGAGATTTCCTGGCGAAATGGAAATTATCGGAAGGCAGACTCTTTATACAGTGCTGTACTGCGCCCATATGAAACCGAAGGAAAGACCCCTGACCGCTACTATGCCACTGCGCTAAACAACCTGGCAGCCGCCCGGCAGGCTGAAGGAAGATTCACCGAAACACTAGCCCTGGTGAAGCGGTCCACCGGAGTGACCCGCCAGTTGTTCGGAGCAGCAAGCATGGCCTATGCCAATGCACTTGAAAATGAGGCGCTGCTGCGGATGCGGGTGGGCGATCTCGCGGCAACAAGAGCAAAACTCGATTCTGCCTTGATCATCTATGAACGAACTGCCGGAAAGGAATCTTTACCTTATGCTAATGCCTTACTGAGCCTCTCGCGATACTTTCAGATTACCGGCGACTATACCAAAGCCGAGCCATATATAAAGACATCACGGGACATCATTCGCAAGGTAAAGGGCGATGCCGGGCCGGAATACGCCGCCGCGCAAAACAGCCTGGCGCTTTTGTACCAGACACTTGGAAATTACCGTGATGCCGAGGTGGCCCTGAAGTCGGCGCTGTCCATCCTGCAAAAGACCCGCGGGACGCTTGATGCCGAGTATGCCACAGTGGTTCAGAACCTGGCTGCCTTGTACCAATTGGAGGGATCGTTTGACAACGCGGAGCCTCTCCAACTGGAGGCTCTTGAAATCGACCGGAAAACGCTGGGAGAGAATCATCCCCAGTTTTCCGTCACCCTGCAGAACCTTGCCACCTTGTACCAGAAGCAGGGGCGGAAAGCTGAAGCAAAGACCCTTCTGGAGCGCGTTCTGGATGCCCACTCCCGGCAGTTTGGAACCAAGCACCCTTCTTACATTACCACTCTGAGCAACCTGGCCGCACTGTATCAGGACATGAGTGATTTTGCAATGGCCGAAAAGACGTGGATGCAAAGTGTTGCCTTGCGAAAGGAGGTATTGGGAGATGAACACCCTGACTATGCGCGATCACTGTATGGTTTGGCGGGTGTGTACCATGCGCAGGGTCAGTGGTCAAAGGCAAAGGCCTACTATGAACCGGTTGTTGATAAATACCAGAAGCAGGTTCTGGAATTTTTCCCCGCCCTTAGTGAAAAGGAAAAGAGTGCTTTTTATGCCAAGATCAAGCCCGTGTTTGATGCGTATCAGGATTTTGTCATTCAATACCTTCACGCTTTTCCCACAGAGCGCGAGGCTATGCTGGCCAAACTTTATGACATCCAGTTGGGGACCAAGGCCATACTGTTGGTGGCTACCAACAAGGTCCGCTCGAGAATCCTGGCCAGTGGCGATCCGGCTTTGCAGGAACTGTTCCGCGACTGGCTAAGCACCAAAGAGCAACTGGTCCGGTACTACAGCGCATCACAAGAGGAGCGCCAGCGCAGTGGGCTCAGCCTTGCGCAGCTGGAGAGCCATGCGAACGACCTGGAGAAGAAGTTATCGGAACAGTCAGATGCCTTCCGCTCACAGCGGGAGAAGGACAAAATCAATTGGAAGGATGTTCGAAGCGCCCTGGCAGAAGGGGAAGCTGCTGTTGAGATTCTACGAATCAGACGGAAGTATGTCGCTGATTCCGTTTATTATGTTGGGCTTGTGCTACAGAAAAATAGCAGTTCGCCCGAACTGGTGCGATGGGGATATGGTGCCCAGCTGGAAGGAAAGAAGTTCAAGTACCACCGCAATACCATCAAGTACCATGTCAACGACACCATATCTTACCGTTACTATTGGCGGCCCCTGGAAGAAAAAATCAAGCAAGGGTCAACGGTTTTCCTGAGCTGCGATGGCGTTTTCAACAAAGTGAATTTCAACTCCCTGTTCGAGAGCAATACCGGCCACTTTGTCATTGATGACTACCGGCTCCACCAAGTGAGCAATACCCGTGAACTGGTGGGCAGACACCATGCGGTGAAGACATCGCGAAATTCAGCTTACCTGTTTGGATATGTAGACTTCAACCTGGGTGAAGCCGACGTGGTATCACACCTCGCCAAGCGGAACCTGGTGCGCTCGCTGGGATTTGAGGGGGAGTCGATCCCCGTTTTGCCGGCGACGGAGAAAGAGGTTGATGAGATCGCAACGATCCTGGGGACCAATGCGTGGACAACAGAGAATTTCAAGCGCGCCCTGGCCAGCGAGGAAAACCTCAAAGGCGTGGAGAACCCCAAATTGATTCACATTGCTACCCATGGATTCTTCCTGAGTGACGTGGATATGGATGATTCGGAGAGTGAGCTCTCCCAGAATCCCCTTTTCCGCTCTGGCGTTCT
>JAYRXB010000219.1:0-2718 GCA_041917735.1 Cyclobacteriaceae bacterium | reverse complement strand
ATCCGGTCCCTACGACCGTTGGCCTACCGGCTCCGGTTTCGACAAGTTCTACGGCTTCATCGGTGGCGAAACCAACCAGTGGCACCCGATGGTATACGATGGTACTACCCGCGCTTATCCGAACGTGGAAGACCCCAACTATCACTTCACCACCGACATGACCAACCAGGCCATCGGCTGGATGAACACGCAGCAGTCGCTGACGCCCGACAAACCGTTCTACCTGTACTTTGCCACCGGCGCTACCCATGCGCCGCACCACGCCCCCAAGTCGTACATCGAGAAGTACAAAGGCAAATTCTCCGGTGGCTGGGACAAGTTGCGCGAAGAAACCCTGGCCCGCCAGAAGAAACTGGGTGTAGTGCCTGAAAACACCGTGTTGGCTCCCAAGCCCGAAGCCATCAAAGATTGGGATGCCCTCACCCCGGATGAGAAGCGTGTATTTGAGCGCCAGATGGAAGTGTTTGCCGGCTTTGCCGAGCACACCGATTACGAAATTGGCCGCCTCGTGGCCGCCCTGGAGGAACGCGGTGAACTGGAGAACACCTTATTTGTCTACATCGTGGGCGACAACGGTTCGTCGGCGGAAGGCGGGATGATCGGTATGTTCAACGAGAACACCTATTTCAACGCCGTGCAGGAGACCCTCGACATGCAGTTGAGCCGGATCGACAAACTGGGAACGGAAGAGACCTACAACCACTTTGCCGCCGGATGGGCCGTAGCGGGTAACACGCCGTTTACGTGGACCAAGCAGGTGGCCTCCAACTTTGGCGGCACGCGCAACGGTATGGTCATGCATTGGCCAGCCGGCATCAAAGCAAAAGGAGAGGTGCGTTCGCAGTTCCACCACGTGATCGACGTAGCGCCGACCATCTACGAAGCTGCCGGGCTGCCTGCACCCCGCATCGTCAATGGAATCGAACAGCGCCCGATTGAAGGCGTGGCGATGAACTACAGCTTTGACAACGCGACGGCACCGGATCGCCGCACGACGCAGTATTTCGAAATGATCGGCAACCGCGCCATCTATCACGAAGGCTGGTTTGCCGGCACCATCCACAAGGCACCGTGGGAACTGAAACCCCGCCGCCCGCTTGAAGAGGATATCTGGGAACTCTACAACGTCAACGAAGACTTCAGCCAGTCGAAGAACCTGGCCGCTGAGAACCCGGCCAAGTTGGAGGAGTTGAAGAAGAAGTTCATGGAAGAAGCCGTGAAGTACCACGTCCTTCCCATCGACGACCGTAGCATCGAGCGCCTGGATCCGAAAATCGCCGGACGCCCCGACCTGATGAACGGGCGCACCAAGCTTGTCCTGTATGAGGGCGCAACGGGCATCCCGGAAAACGCATTCATCAATATCAAGAACTCGTCGCTGAAGATTCAGGCCGACGTTGACGTGAAGCCCGGTGCCAGCGGCGTGCTCGTGTGCCAGGGCGGCGACTTCGGTGGCTGGACCTTCTACATGATGGATGGAAAATTGTCGTATACCTACAACTGGGTAGGGTTGGAGTCCTATACGGTGACCGGCACGCAGAAAATTCCCGCAGGAAAACATGCGCTCCTGGTTGACTTTGCCTACGATGGTGGCCGGGGAGCCGGTGGCACCGCCACGCTCTATGTCGATGGGCAGAAGATTGGCGAAGGCAAGATCGTGCATACCAACGCCAACACGTTTGGTATCGATGAGTCGGCCGACGTGGGCACCGACGAAAATACGCCCGTACACCTGCCTTACCGCGGCAAAGAAGATTTTACCGGAAAGATCGAGCGGGTAACGATCGAGACGTTCGAGAAGAAGTAGTCCGCAAGGACTATTTCTTCTTTCCGAACCGGTAGCCTACCTGCAGCTGGTAACGGAACCCGTAGGCCCACGTGTCAATCTTACCGTTGGATACGACGGAGTTCCCTGACATCAGGTCACCCAGGGCCGGAAACCGCTTGATGAGGTCAGCCACGATTTCATTCGCGACATCATCCGTGTTAATGTTGCCGGTCAGGTCAAACCTGGCCTGGTAGAACGAGAGCGAAGGCCCCAGGAACGAGAGGTCTATCGTCCAGCGATCGTTGAAGACAAACTGGTAGCCCAACTGCACCCCGATGTTGTAGATGTTGAAACTGGAATTCAGGTTGGCGGTTTCGGGAACGGAACCGCTGTTCACTTCGATGGTGCGCTCATTCTGGAACCGGTTGAACGATGCGTACGGGCCCAGGTATACACCGCGGGGGGCAGCGAATTTGTTCTCCTTGGCCAGGTAGAACCGGTATTCAGCGCCAAACTTGAACCCGCTGGCGGAGGCATCGCGCTTCACGTTGATGGAATTGCCGAAGAAGGATTGGTCGGGCAGACGCTGGTAGCCTGCAATCACCGACCAGGTCCGGCGTGCATTGATGACGCGCTCATAGGAGACCACGGCCGCATCACGGTATAGCCAGTGCGATGTGATGTCCAGTTTGATGGTATTGCGGCGCAGTGACGTTTCCGGGGCTTGTTCCTGGGCCTTGCCGATGAAGGCGGCGGTGAGGATGGCGATGGTAAGGGATATCTTTTTCATCAGGTGGAGTAAGAATCTCGGTTGAACGGCCGCAAAGTTCGGATTTTCGAGCGACTCTCCAAGCCGGGACCTTCACCACGATCCCGGAGCAAAAGTCTTGGGGTACACGCGCAAAGTTTTAATCTTTGTTCATGATCGTTCGACTTCTTCTGTTAGCACT
>JAYRXB010000218.1:0-12982 GCA_041917735.1 Cyclobacteriaceae bacterium | reverse complement strand
TGAGTTGGATAAGAATGATGCGGCGCTTTATAACTACAGGGGCGTTGCCTACTACCAAACGACAAACTTCGACAAAGCCATCGCGGACTACGATCAAGCCATCAAGATGGACCAAAAAGATCCGCTCAAATATGAGAATCGAGCCTTGGCACGAACGGCCACGGAAGATTTCAAAGGGGCGCTGGCCGACTACGACAAGGCGATCGAACTCAATGCAGAAGATCCGGAAACCTTCAACCTGCGCGGTGTATTGAAGCACACTCAGCAAGACTACGAAGGGGCCATTGCTGATTACACCAAAGCCATTGAATTGGACAATACCAATCCGGCCTATTATGACAATCGTGCCCTCAGCAAAACGGAAAAGGAAGACTTCAGCGGGGCCTTGGCTGACTATACCTCATCGATTGATCTCTATCCGACCGACCCCGAGACGTACTACCAGCGTGGTCTGGTTAAATTGAGGTTGAACAACAATTACGATGCTTGTCTCGATTTTCGGAAGTCGGATGAGCTCGGTTCACCGGAAGCCAAAGCAGCCATCAAGAAGAACTGCAAGTAAAGCCGAACAGTATGCATCCTTCCCTTCAAGCACTGTTCAACCAATTGGAAGTCCGCCGGAAGGCCACACTCGAACCTTTTCGCTCTTTTTCACCGGAGCAATTGAATCACCGGCCACGGCCAAATCAGTGGTCAGTTGCCGAGGTACTCAGTCACCTGATTACAGCTGAGCAACTATCCGTAGCATACCTTACCAAGAAAATGCAGGGTGTCGATGATCTTCCCCGAACGGGGCTGATCGAAGAGTTGAAAATGGGTCTCCTGATTATCAGTCAGCGGCTGCCGGGATTGAAATTCAAAGCTCCGAAGCGCGTAGTCGATAGCACCACTGTATTGACATCATGGCATGAAATTGAAGGTGCGTGGAATGCTGTGCGTAAGGATTTGTACGCTCTGCTGGAGCACCTACCTCCGAACGGCATGGATCGGAAGATTTATCGTCATCCGATGGCCGGCTACCTGAATATCCGGCATACCTTAGTCTTCTTCCGCGAACACCTTATTCATCACGGACCGCAGTTGCGTCGACTCCTGAACCCTTAATTCCCAGACTATGAAACCCGCTTACCTTGTCCTTGTCTTCGCATTTGCGGCACGCATTGCCTACACCCAACCATTGACAGAAATTCTCCTGTTCGATCTTGCCGCCCGCAAGAACTCGGTCACCATTGCCAATCCTGCAAACATCACCAACCATAAGGGGTATGACAATCAACCGTATTTCCACCCGGTGGCTACCAAGATTTACTACTCATCCTTCAATGATGATGGGCGGGCCGACATTCAGGTTTATGACTACAAATTGAAAACCACCGCTCCGGTCACGCAAACGAACGAGCGGGAATATTCACCAACGGTTACTCCGGATCAAGACCATCTTTCGTGCATCATCCAACGCGATAACAATGCGCAGGATCTTGGAAAGTATGCCCTGGACGGCGGCCCTGCCGATGTTATCATCGACAACATGATCGTGGGCTATCACGTTTGGGCCGACAACAGTCACCTGGCCTTGTTTGTACTTGGGAATCCCAATACCCTCCATTACCTGAGGCTCCCCACCAAGAAGGATACCATCATTGCGGAAAACATCGGACGATCACTTCATCGGATTCCGGGTGAGGCGGCTATCAGCTTCGTTCATAAGATCTCTGAGAAAGAGTGGTTCATCAAACGGCTGAATACGCATACCATGGAAATCACGACGATTGCCCCAACGCTGCCCGGGCGTGATGATCTCTGTTGGCTTCCTGACGGAAAAATTCTCATGAGCGATGGCACTTCTCTTTTCTTTCTAGCTCCAGGAAAAAATCAGACCTGGCAAAAAGTGAACAGCCCGGCCATTGCAACCCTCAAAGGGATCAGCCGGCTCGCGGTGAGCAGCAATGGGAAAAAAATAGCCGTCGTCGTTGCTGAGGACTAACTATTTGGGTTCACAGAATGAGCCCTTGGCAATAAAGAGCTTCTTCAGGGAATATGACATGCGGGATCCCTTTACGCTGGGGTCCTGATCAAGATCGGTGGACTGCGGTTCGTCACGAAGGACAAGAATACTCCCGTTTCCTTCTCCCAATTGCCCCTCTGCCACCACGCGGCCATTGAAGGTTGTGAGAATATACTCGCGGTGGGCGTTGTCGGGAGTCGCCTGCTTGGACCAATACCGGACAAAAAAGTAATTGGTCATCTCATAGTTCTCCCCCACGCTGCAGACTGATCCCGTCCGGGGGTAGTACGGAAAAATCTCTACGCTCCACCGCTCTGCCTTCACAGCCGGATCAGTCAGAATCCAACTCTTGACATCCTCCATCGACGACGTCTTAAACAAAAAGATACCTCCACCACCGTCAAAGGGACCTGCCGCCCATAGTTTCCCTTCCTTGGCCAGGCGATTGATATTGGCCATGTGCCCATCCATCAGCTTCTTCACTTCATCCTCCGGCAAGACAGCTTTGTCCTCTTTCTTATTGAGGAAAACAAGATGGAATTCCTGTGCAACAGTCTGCTGGAAGCAGATCACCAACATCAATACATAAATTCTCTTCATGGCCATCGCAGTAGCTCAGCAACGGCTAAATTAGCCTAGCTTCGCTGTATGATCCAAACCCTTCACTTGTTTCGTCCGCTCAACCAGGAGTTGTTGGAACGATTGCGATCGTTGGCTCCCACCGATTGGAGTAGACCAACCGTTGCCGGCAGTTGGACGATCAAGGATGTAGCCAGTCATTTGCTTGATGGAGACCTTAGAGTCATAGCGTTGTATCGGGACGGCTGGCAACTTCCGCCTGAAGCGATCAGCAATTACAGCCAGCTTGTTTCGTACCTCAACCGTCTCAACGCTGATTGGGTAGTTGCCACCCGTCGACTTAGTCCCGCCCTCCTGATCGAGTGGCTCGAAATGACCCATGAGCCCTACATCCGGTGCTTCGAACAACTGGATCCTGCCGCGCCCGCTGTGTACAGCGTTGCCTGGGCAGGCGAGTCCGTGTCTACCAACGCTTTCCACATTGCGCGCGAATACACAGAAAAGTGGCATCATCAGCAGCAGATTCAGGACGCGCTTTCCAGCGAACGAATAATGACTCGGTCATTTTACCATCCTGTACTTGACACCTTTTTGCAGGCCCTCCCGTTCACCTATCAGCCTGTTCCATCCCCGGAAGGTACTCGCCTCTGCGTGCACATTACTGGCGAAGCGGGTGGCACTTGGGTCATTGAAAAACAGGAGCAGGGATGGAGATTTGCTGACAATTCAGACCTTTCCGCTGATGCCGTGGTCAAGATCCCCGCATCCATCGCCTGGAAACTCTTCACCAAAGCCGTTTCGCCGAAACAGGCGCGATCGCATATTGCCATCGCTGGCAAGGAGGACATCGCTATGCCCGTGTTGGGAATGCTTTCTGTTATGGCTTTGCGGTGAGCGAAGCTACGAGCTTCATGAATTCTGTCTCCGTGTTGTACACATGCGGAGACACCCTCATGAAATCACCCCGGAAAGAAACCGAGATGCCCTTGCGCTTCACGCGGTCAATAATCTTCCGGGTGTCAGCACCTTGTGGGAATCGGATGCCAAAAAGATGTTGGCCTCTCCAGGATTCATCTTCCATCCAATAGCCATGATCGCGCAACAAAGAAAGACCGCGGTGCGTTATGGAACGACAGTATGACTGGATGTTTTTCGGGCCCCATTCGTTCACCTGGCGAAGTGCCTCCAGCAACATCGGAACAAGTATAAAGTTGCTATGCTCACCAACTTCATACCGGAGGGCCCCTGTCTGGTAGGAATCCTGGTATCGGACAAGACCCGCAAAATCTTCGCTTCCTAAGCGATTAATCCAATTCTCCTCGAGCGGCACCCCCTGATCAAAGGCCTCACCAAACCAGGCAAGCCCGATGGAGTAAGGACCCATCAACCATTTGTAGCCCGCACAAATCACGGCGTCCGGACGGATCGACTGACAATCAAATGGCAGTGCACCGATGGATTGAGTCCCATCCACGATCAAGCGGGCGCCAACCTCTCGTGCACGTTGCCCCACTGCGTTCAGGTCGAAACGTGTTCCATCGGCCCAATGTACATTTCCCATGGCTACGACGCGTGTGCCGGGCTTGATCGCTTCGAGCAAGCGCTCATTCCACAACTTTCCCCGGTTAATCAACGTAGCAGGAGCCTCCACCATCTTCAGTGTTGCGCCCGACTCGGCCGTCAACCGCATCCAGGGATATACATTGCTCGGAAATTGTCCCTCCATAAGTACAACCGTGTCTCCTTTTCCAAGCGACACATTGCGTGCGACCGTAGACAGGCCATAGGAAGCTGAAGGGATGACAACAACACGACGCGCATCGTTGTGGTGTATAAGACGGGCAAATTCGCTCCTCAGCAACTCCGTGTTGGCAAAGAAATCTTCCGTAGTGACTTTACCCGGATTGCGCTTCTGTCGCATTCCCTTCAGACCGGCCTGCTCCACCCGTTTCATGAGTGGAGACATGTATGCGCAATTGAGATAGATGCCGCTGCCGGACAATTGAAACTTTGAGCGTTGGGATTTCATGCTGCAAGTCAATGAGAAGTTTATGCTCAAAAATCACCCTTTTTTAGGGGGATTTGCGCCAGCCCGGGTAAATTATCTGGGTTACTTTTCCGTTCTCCTCACCCATATAGAATCACAATTGGAAGGCCTTATGGGTATGAATATCGAGCGCTATAAGGGTATTGAATTTGTCCGAATCTCTTCGATGCCCAAAGAGCAACAACGCCAGGTTTGGGAGTCCTTTGAGCGTGGTAAGATCATCAAGATTGTAACCGGTGATTCCTTGATGAATGACTGCATCCTGTATAACGACTTTGCCGCCTGGCAGGCCAAGTCCCAGTCAAAAGATGCCAGCACAACATCGGCCGATCGTCCAGGCATGCTCGGCAAGCTGGCCTTCGAATAGGAAGCGCACTTGTCATCCAAATTCTTAACGTTCTTCAACCCACCATCGGGCAAATTTTGCTTGTAGCTAGTTGACTATTAGGCCATTAGAAAAACCCCCTTTTGGTCTGTCGCTTGGGAGATATCCACAAACAACTGATTTATTATTGGCTTGCTAAAGCACAGATTGTCAAACAGTTAAGTGTTAACCTAGCGGTCATGTGGATAAATAAGTCATTTTGTGGACTACTTTATCACCCAATTTGAGTAGTCCCATAAGTGGCTGAATTTTAACACATTTGCCTCGCATGAACGATCTGGTAAAATCCTGCCGTCCGATCACCCTTGTCCGGCCCGCCTGGCTGGCCGTGATCCTGGTTTTTGCTGCCCCGCTTGGCCTTTTTGGACAGTCCGCCGAACTGGTCCGCTTATCGCAGTTACAGGCGAAAATCCAGGGCGAAAAGGAGCGCATCCAGGTCATTAATTTCTGGGCGACATGGTGCGGACCCTGCATCAAGGAAATGCCCCTATTTGAAAAATTGCAAGCTGATCGAAAAGACATCCTGGTGCGACTCGTTAGCCTGGACATCGACCTGGATCCAAACCCGGACAAGGTCCGCAGCTTTGTTGCGCGGAAGAAAATAACCTCGGAAGTCATCATCCTGGATGAGCGCAACCCCAACGAATGGATCGACAAAGTCGAAAAGTCATGGTCGGGTGCCATTCCGGCTACGCTTCTGATTAACAACAAGAATGGCAAGCGCAAATTTGTAGAACGTGCCCTGCAGGAAGGTGAACTTGAAAAACTGATCGCTGAAATTCAATAAGTAAATCCTATGAAAAAAATCGCAAGCTTCTTCGTCATCCTTATGGTAATGACCGCTGGTTCACCCGTGAACGAGGGGTACAAGGTCGGTGACACCGTGGCAGACTTCCGGCTCAAAAATGTCGATGGAAAGATGGTGGCACTCTCCGACTACAAGAATGCCAAAGGAGCAATTGTCATTTTCGATTGCAACACCTGTCCTTACTCAAAAGCCTATAATACACGCATTATGGCGCTTCACGAAAAGTATGCCTCAAAGGGCTTTCCGGTGATTGCAATCAATCCCAATGATCCTCTTCAATCCGCCGGAGACTCCTTTGACCGAATGGTTGAGCAGGCTAAACAAAAGGGATATACGTTTCCCTATCTGGTTGACGAAAGCCAGGAGGTTGCTTCCGCATTTGGAGCAACCAATACACCACACGTATTCCTTGTGCAGCGAGTCAATCAGGATTTTAAGTTGGTCTACATTGGTGCGATCGATGATAGCGCACGCGATCAATCAGGCGTAACACGAAAGTATGTGGAAGAGGCTGTAGATAACCTGCTACAGGGTAAGCCTGTGACCTCCACGAAGACGAAAGCCATTGGCTGCACCATTAAATGGAAGAATGCCTGATAGTCCAGGCTAGTGGGAAAGCGAGGCAAGGATGTCTTCCACAAATTCCCGTGAATTGCTCAACCGCGGGACCTTGTTCTGACCTCCCAATTTGTTGCGCTTCTTCATCCATTCATAAAATGTCCCTTCCGGTACACTGTGCACCTTGGGTGCCACCAGGGCCAGATCGTGCGCACGCTTGGCATCGTAGTCTGAGTTGATCTTCCGCAGGGAATCATCAAGTACCTGGTTGAATTCATCCAAATTCCTCGGAGGTGTGTGGAATTCAATGATCCATTCATGCCCACCTCGCTTGTTTTGCTCAAGGTAAATGGGAGCAGCCGTGAAATTGCTGATCACGCCCCCGGTGGCTTCACAGGCCCGGGTGATGGCTGCTTCGGCGTTCTCGATGATAACTTCTTCGCCGAATGCATTGATGAAGTGCTTTGTTCTTCCGGAGATCTTAATGCGATAAGGCGACTTGCTTGTAAACTTGACGGTATCGCCGATGTTGTACCTCCACAACCCGGCGTTGGTGGTGATAATCATGGCATAGTTCTTTCCCACCTCCACTTCCGCCAGGGGTATGGCTGCCGCATCCTGGTCTTCCGCCTCATCCATCGGAATGAACTCGTAGAAGATTCCATAGTCCAGCATTAACAGCATCTCATCTGACTGACCGCGATCCTGGATGCCGAAGAACCCTTCACTGGCATTGTACGTCTCCCAGTATTGCATTTTGTCAGAAGGAATCAGCGATTTGAACAACGCTCGGTAGGGTGAAAACGCAACCGCACCATGAAAGAAAACCTCGAGGTTGGGCCATATCTCCGGGATGGATTTCTTCTCCATCTCCATAACCCGCTGGAGCAATAGAACGGTCCACGTGGGAACCCCGGCCAGGTGTGTAACGTCCACCTGTACGGTCTCCCGTGCCAGGCGCTCTATTTTCTCTTCCCAGTTGCTCATGAGTGCCACCTCCAGGCTCGGCGTCCGGATCAATTGCGCCCATACGGGAAGGTTCTGCATCAGCACCGCAGACACGTCGCCATAATGGGAACTCGCCGTCGGATCCAACTCGTTAAGCTGATGGCTGCCTCCCAGTGCGAGGCCGCGTCCAGAAAATATGCGTGTGTTCGGATTGTTGTTGACGTAAATGCAATACAGGTCCTTCCCTGCCTTGAAGTGGCATTCCTCGAGTGATTCCGCGGAAATGGGAATGAATTTACTCCGCGCATTGGTGGTTCCCGACGAACGCGAAAACCATTTGATCTCGGTCGGCCACAGGATATTCTGCTCGCCCTTCATCATGCGTTCAATGTAGGGGAAAATGCGCTCATAGGTGTGGATGGGAACCTGGCGCGTGAAATCTTCGTAATTGACGATCTCATCAAATCCATACCTCCGTCCAAACTCGGTCGGCCGTGCAGTCAATAGCAGGCGGTGCAGCAACTCCTCTTGTACATCCTCGGGGTACTTCATGAAGAGCTCCATTTGGTGGATGCGCTTCTTCATCACCCAGGTTAGAATGGAATTGAGGATTTGCATAGGGCTAAACGCCAAAAATAACCCCCTGCCTTCGTACGAGCAAAAAGGGGCGACCAAAGCTCATTTGTATGAAAAATCCTACCTTGGAAAAACAAGATCAACCCCGTTAATATGACTCTTCACGACTACCTTGATTTCGTCAAGCAACGGAACGCGCATGAGCCTGAGTTCCTTCAGGCTGTGGATGAAGTGATCCAATCCGTTTACCCGGTACTTGAACGACATGCGGAATTCAGAAAACTCAGACTTTTTGAACGCATGACCGAACCAGAGCGGCTCATTTCATTTCGTATCAACTGGATCGACGACAAGGGACAGGTACAAGTTAACCGGGGATACCGGGTTCAAATGAACAGTGCCATTGGCCCCTACAAAGGTGGGCTTCGATTCCACCCCTCTGTGACCCAAAGTGTATTGAAATTCCTTGCGTTTGAACAAATATTCAAGAATGCGCTGACGGGTGTGCCCATGGGTGGTGGCAAAGGAGGCAGTGACTTCGATCCAAAAGGAAAAAGTGAAAATGAAATCATGCGGTTCTGTCATGCCTTCATGGGTGAGCTAGCCCGTCATATCGATCATCGCACCGATGTTCCTGCCGGTGATATCGGCGTAGGTGGGCGAGAGATCGGATACATGTTTGGCGCCTACAAAAAGATCAAGAACGAATTCACTGGCGTGCTCACCGGCAAGGGTATAGGATGGGGTGGTAGCCTTATTCGCACCGAGGCCACCGGTTATGGTCTCATCTATTTTGCTGAAAACATGTTACAAGCAACGGGCACCTCCATTCATGGCAAGACTTGCCTGGTATCCGGTTCGGGAAACGTGTCTCAATATGCCATCGAAAAAATTCTTCACCTGGGTGGCAAGGCTGTTACCGCTTCCGACTCCAATGGGTTCATTTATGATCCAGCCGGAATCAACGAAGAGAAGCTGGAATTCATCAAGGATCTCAAGAACAATCGCCGCGGTCGCATCAAAGAATATGCGGACAAATACAAAACGGCCACCTACCAGGAAACATCCGCCGACGCTGACAGCAACCCGCTGTGGGCAATCAAGGCTGATTGTGCCTTCCCGTGTGCCACGCAAAACGAAGTGAGCGCGAAGGACTGCAACGTCCTGGTGCGCAACGGCGCAAAGCTGCTGGCGGAAGGTGCCAATATGCCAACCACTCCGGATGGCATCAACATTCTCATCGATAATGGCGTGATGTATGCACCCGGAAAAGCCTCCAATGCCGGTGGCGTAGCCACCTCTGGACTGGAAATGACCCAGAACTACATGGGTACCAACTGGAGTCGTGGCGAGGTGGACGAAAAACTCCAGCACATCATGCGCAACATCCATGAAATCTCACTGGCCGCCGCCAAAGAGTACGGCAAGCCCGGAAACTACATGGTGGGCGCTAACATCGCGGGCTTCGTGAAAGTGGCTCGTGCCATGCAGGCCCAAGGCGTCATTTAACAGGAAGCCCAGCTTCGATCACGCGGGCGATTCCGTCCTTGTAGGGTGTTGCCTTGAGGCTGAATGCCTTTTCGAATTTTGAGCTGTCGAAGAGGTAATCCTCCTCAAACTGGTACATCATTTCAACAAACTCCCGCAATACAGGAACAAACAAGCCAAGCAATCGAACGCCCATTTTGGGAATGCGCTGTAAGCCGTAGGGGCGGCCAACAGCCGCACATGCCATGCGAACCAAGGCTTCACCGGTGATCCGCTCGGAACTGCTGGGGGCATGCCAGACTTGGTTGTAGGCCGAAGCCGTGTTTCCGAGGATCGCCACCGCGTGCGCCGCATCCGGAGTAAACGTAAATGTGTGAACTGCCTGGGGGTTCCCTATCCACTGAGGCTTCTTTCCGTTGAGCAACGGTTCGACCACGGTGGAGTGTATGAGGCTTAGCGGAACTTGGGGACCATAGAAGTCTGCGCCTCTTACAATCATCGCTTGCAGGTTGCCCTTCTTGACCTCATCCATCAGGTCCGACGCAATTCGCGCGCGAACTTCGCCCTTTCGGCTGCAGGGATTGTAGGGTGTGTCCTCCGTCATGGGACCCTTGACCCGTCCATAGGCATACACGTTGTCAAAAAACACCAGCTTGCTTCCGGCTGCCTTGCAGGCGTCAATAACATGACGCATGATTTTCGGCCACTCCTCTTGCCATACCCGGTGGTCGTATTTCAGTCCGGCCACCAGGTAGGTCACCTCGCTCCCTGCCACCGCCTGGCGCACTTCATCCGCGCGAAGCAAATTGGCTCGCATCACTTCATCGCCCGCATTCACAAGTTTGGGGCTTCGGCTTACCTGCCTGATCGCAATACCTGTACGATTCAAGTGCACGGATAACTCGCGTGCAATTGCGCCGTTGGCTCCCAGTATGGTTTGCATCACATGTCGCTCTTCGTCGGTCGTCCCGTTACCACCTGGGGAAGGCCCTTCACTTTTTCATTGATCGGCGCCACTCGCTCCTGGATAATCTTCTCCAGTTGGCTGGCGGCCTGCTGCCCTTCCTGCATCAGCTCCGTGGTACGGCTCAATTGCGGTGCGGTTGGCCTGGCAGTGGCCTCATCCACGGCACCAAACAAAGAGGATATTTCCTCCCGCAGTCGCGGACGTTGACGGTAGTTCATGTTCGGCGGAGGTCTGCGCAACACTTCGTCCTGGAATTCCTTGAGGGTCTTGACGGCCTCATCAATCTGGCCTTTGACCGATTGGTCTACGCCGGAATTATCGCCAGCCGTTTGTATTCGCTGCTTCAACTCTCCCAATTGACGAACAACCTGGTCGGAAGTGTTTATAAGCCGATTGACCTGGGACAGCTGGTCCCGGAGCGCCAACGAAGTCTCCACCTTAACCCGATAATCCTCTTCTGTCATTTGAATGCGCGGATCGCCGCGGACCGTAAAGGTTGTCTCCGCAGTCTGTCCGTTGGCTGTGATTTTTGCGGTATAGGTACCCGGCGCAACCAATGGTCTTCCCGCACCGCCAAACCGCCCACGACGACCGGTTGCAGGACCCGCAGCACGCTCACCTTCGTCATAGCGCAAATCCCAAATCAACCGGTTAACACCGGCGGTAGCGGTTGTGTCCCGCAAGCTCCGCACCTTCTTCCCCTGGCTATCCACAATCTCGATGGTAACAGGTCCCTTCGGCGGATTCTGTAGATAGAAGTTCAAGTAAGCGCCGAATGTCGGGTTGGCTGCGGCATATCCACGGTCGCCCTGTTCCTCAATCATGGTGTAGTACTTCCACAATGTCGCTGTCTTCGTTGCGAACACCGTCAACTCTTTTCCGGCCGCGGACTGGTAATCTTCCATGGCACGGGCGTCATCCATAATCCAGATACCTCTACCATGGGTGGCCACGACAAGATCGTGCTCACGCTTCTGCACACGCAGATCACGAACCGATACCGGTGGCAGGTTATTGTTGACCTTCGTCCAGCTCTTTCCCTTGTCCCACGATGCAAACACGCCGTGTTCCATGCCGCAGTAAAGCAGGTTGGGGTTATGCGGGCTTTGCCGTACTACATATACCCAATCTTCCGGAAGTCCGTTGCTGATGGTTGTCCATGTCTTGCCGAAATCGGTGGTCATGTAAGCGTGTGCCTTGTAATCGTCGAGCCGATGGTTGTCTACCGCTACAAAGGCAGTTCCTGCGTCATGCTCAGAGGCATGAATCTTCGATACCCATCCGAAGGCCGGGAACCCGGGTATGGTCATCTTCGTCCAGTTCTTTCCTCCATCCTGCGTCAGTTGCACGTTGCCGTCATCCGTTCCGCACCAGATCACGTCACGCTTCACCGGTGACTCCGCAATGGTCAGGATGGTGCAATGAAATTCGGCTGCCGTATTGTCCTGGTAGATAGCTCCACCCGAAGACTTTTGCTTAGCCTTGTCGTTCGTGGTCAGGTCCGGTGAAATTTCCTCCCAGGTGTATCCTTTGTCGCGGCTGCGGAACAACACATTGCCCGCCGTGTAGACCGTATTGGGGTCGTGCGGCGAAACCAGGATTGGCGTATCCCAATTGAACCGGTACTTATGAAGCTCCATCGCATCACCGGCGGAGCCAATCTTGTTGGGATAAGGATGTATCGTCCGTGTATTTCCCGTCTTGGAGTCTACGTGGAAGATTACGCCACCCTGCAGGTTGGCATAGACTTCATTTTCTTTGCCCGGAATCGGAACAGCATAATATCCATCACCACCTGCCAATTGAATCCAGTCGCGCTTCATGATACCGATCCGGTGAAGGGAGTTGCTGGGGCCAGTCCAGGTGCCGTTATCCTGCAATCCTCCGTAGAGGTAATACGGATCGCGATCATCCACCCATAGCTGGTAGAATTGCGAAAGTTCAACGTTGTTGATTGCATCGAACGTTTTGAATCCGTCGTAGGAAACGCGGAATCCTCCGTCATCTCCATTGAGCACCCGGTTCGAATTCTTTGGGTCGATCCAAAGGCCTTGGTTGTCGCCATGCTGGCCCTGGGCTATGGAAAAGAAGGTGCGTCCTCCATCCGTGGACTTACTCAACCCGCCGGAAAGCGTGTAGAGATGATCCGGGTTGTTGGGATCCACTTTTACATCGCTGTAGTAGAATGGACGAAAGTTGAGGTTGCGATCCTTGTTGATGACGCGCCAGGTCTCTCCCCGGTCATCGGAACGAAACAAGGTACCATCGTCTTTGAACTCGGTGATCATGTAAACGATGTTGGGCTGACTTTGTGCGATGGAGATGCCGATGCGTGCCATCGGCTTGTCGGGAAGGCCATTCTTGTGTGAGATTTTCACCCACGTCTTTCCACCATTGGTTGATTTATAAAGTCCGGTTTTCTCTCCGCTGTCGTCAAACCGCCAGGGTCTGCGCCGGAAGGTCCACATGCCCGCATACAAAATCCTCGGGTTGTTCCATTCGATCGCGATATCCGAGCACCCGGTGTTCTCGTCGATGTACAACACTTTCTCCCAGCTTTTTCCGCCGTCGGTGGTACGGAAGACACCCCGGTCGGCATTTGGTCCCCACTCCCTACCCAT
>JAYRXB010000217.1:0-2242 GCA_041917735.1 Cyclobacteriaceae bacterium | reverse complement strand
TGCACGTAATCGCCGATGCTGATTCCCTCTGATCCGGCGGAAAGGATACAGAAATCGTCAATCCGTGAATGGTCGCCTATGCTGATGGCCGCGGGATTGTAGATCGAAACCTTATCGGAGATCAATACATTTCTACCCAATGCCTTGAAACCCAAATCACTTAACTGCTTTTCGGAAAGAAATGCCATACGTGCTATACCATTTTAATAACTGCTTCGCCTTCCAAAACCACTTCACCGGATATCTTCTGGCATGTGGTGCGAAGGATAACCACATTCTTGTTAGGCTTTAAAGCTGTAACCTCCACTTCGGTCCTGATGGTATCGCCCCAAAAGACCGGCCTTCTGAATTGCAGGGTTTGGCTTATATAGATTGAGCCCGGACCCGGGAGTTCCTGAGCCAGGATCCGGGAAATTTGAGCGGCGACGAGCATACCGT
Source organism: Cyclobacteriaceae bacterium (assembly GCA_041917735.1). Classification (GTDB taxonomy): domain Bacteria; phylum Bacteroidota; class Bacteroidia; order Cytophagales; family Cyclobacteriaceae; genus ELB16-189. The sequence continues at coordinate 1,804 of JAYRXB010000217.1, read as the reverse complement.
GGACAATGGGTCGTTTGAACGGTGTCAACGCCGCAAAGGACGCATCCAGGTGTACCGGGTTCCGGTCTCCGGATAGCTCCGCAAACTGAAGCACATCCGCCTCCAGAAACTGGCGGCTACTTTCTGCCCTGGATCCTATGGATGGTAGCGTAGGCACTCGCTTACTGGAGTATTACCGCACAGATTCTTTCAATTTCCTCCTCGGTCAGGGAGTAATACAGCGGCAGGCACAGCACGCGCCTGGATATACTGTCGCTAACCGGCAGGTCTCTGCGATTGACGTACCGCAACTCATTCAGGCCAGGGTAAAAATACCTTCTCGGAAATATGTTCTCCTGGTTTAACCGCCGCTCGAGTGCTACTGTATCTTCCTCGGTTGGCAGCACAATCGCGTAATAGGAATAGTTTGACTCGCCTCCTTCCACACATTGCGGCCTCGTCCAACCCTGGCGTGACAACAATCGATCATACTGCATGCTCTGATTCCGTCTGCTTTTCAGGATCTCCTCCACATATCGAAGATTAACCAGGCCCATCGCAGCATGGAACTCAGAATTCTTTCCATTGATTCCAACCTCCGCAAACCTACCCGGGCCATCGTGACCGAAGTTGCGCATGAAGGACATCTTTCGATTCAATTCATCCGCCCGTGCTGTCACAGCGCCCCCTTCAACGGTATGAAACAACTTGGTTGCATGAAAACTTAATGTGGTTACGTCACCAAATTCGAGTACGGACCTGCCTTTGTACCGGGTTCCGAACGCGTGCGCGCCATCATAAATTACCTTCAAGCCATGACTGGTGGCTATGCGTTCCAACTGGTCAATATGGCATGGATTACCATAGACATGCGTTGCCAGAATGCCTGTTGTTCTTGGCGAAATTAGTCCAGCTACCTGCTCCGGATCAATCGTTAACGTTTTTGGATCGATGTCTGCAAAAACAGGTGTGCAACCCTCCCAGACCAGGCTGCTGCTCGTAGCCACGTAGGAAAAAGGCGTCGTGATTACTTCACCTTTCAATTCAAGCGCCTTGATGGCAATTTGGAGTGCTATGGTGCCATTGGACAAATAGAGCAAGTTCTCAAGGCCCAGGTACGACTTCAGGTTTCTCTCCAGTTCCTGAACAAGGGGCCCATCATTCGTAAGCCAGTTACGGTCCCACACACCCTTAAGCATGCGCTCGTATTCTTCTTGCGGGGGGAGGAATGGCTTGGTGACCGGAAACATACGTGCTGGTTAGTTGATCGCTTTCTTTTTAATCTCTTTCAGGCATAACTCGATCATCCACCCGTACGGATCAAAACTTCCCGGATGCCACACCAGTTGCGAGTCCCAATACCCGGGACAATCTACGTACCCTGACGGCGCAAATCCAAAGTTTACTTCCAGCAACACGGGCTCGTTCTGTCGTTTATACACAAAGTCGTAGGCAACACATTGCGCATTCATCTTGCGGGTATAGTCCAGCGCAAGCCGCACAAACCGCTCATCGATGTCTTCCCTGGAATGGCTGAAGATTCCACTGCCGGATGCCCTGAAATCATTGGCCCGTACAAAGCGCTTTAGCGCAAAAGCCTTGTCATCGATCACAATTATCCGGATATCAAATGTGTTGCCCTCGAAAAACTCCTGGAAATACACGTAACCTCGCTGACGCCCCATAATCTCCGCATAGGGAGGCGGGACTACCAACCGTACGATTCCTTTTGCGACCTCCCACATGCCCGCCTTGCCCGACCGAAACTTCCGGTAACGCTCGCGCAGGCTGCCCCACCGGTCATAGCTGGCAAACCCGCTCCCGA
>JAYRXB010000216.1:0-1802 GCA_041917735.1 Cyclobacteriaceae bacterium | reverse complement strand
GAACCTCAAGGGCAGCGCCATCATCGCCACCGCGCTCGCGGTCACGGCCCCCTTCCTCATGGCCTCTCAGGGATGGGATGATCACAACCGCAGCGACCGGTTCTTCTCGGTCGATTCCGGTAAGAACTATCTTTCATCGTGCGAGCCAAACGCCATTCTCTACACCGGCGGCGACAACGACACGTTCATGCTGTGGTATGCCCAGGAAGTGGAAGAACATCGCCCGGATGTGCGCGTCGTTGTGTTCAGCTATTACAACACCGACTGGTACATTGAGCAATCGATGCTCAAACAAAACCAGTCTGAACCCTTCAACTATACGCTGACTAAAGAAAACTACCGACAGGGCGGACCCAATGACGTGCTCTACTACAGTGATCTCAAGATCCCCAGCATGGATCTCCCGCAGTACCTGGACTTGCTCAAAAAGAATTTCCCGCAGCTTCGTTATGACCGCACCAACATTGTGCCCAGTAAGGTCTTTACCCTCAATGTGGATCGCGAAGCAGTGTTGGCCAAAGGAATCATTCCAAAAGGAATGGATAGCCTTGTGGTAGACCAGATGCGCATCCGGCTCAAAGGAAACTCACTGGAAAAGAAGGACCTGGCATTCCTCGATGTGCTGGCGACGAACAATTGGGAGCGGCCGATTTACCTCAACAACACTTCGTTGGCCCAACTTAACCTGGAGATCCGTGATTATGTTGTTCAGGAAGGCAACGCCTACCGTGTACTTCCGGTTCGCAACAACCGGCGCGACCGGGAGAACCTGGTTGACGTGGAGTCCTCCTACAAAAAGATGCTGAAAGACTTCGGCTACCGCGGGCTGGACAACCCAAAACTCTATTACAATGAAGACTATCGTGGGTTCATCCAGAATCACCGCGGGTCCCTCAACTCGCTGGCCGAGGCCCTGCTGGACCAGGGTGACAAAGAGCGCGGCAAGGAAGTTCTGTTCTTCAACCTCGAGCGAATGCCTGACAACGCCGTCAAGTACGACATTACGACGGTATCTACCGTTGAGTTGCTGTACCGTGCCGGTGAAACGGCCAAGGCGACCGAGATCGCCGGAATCCTGGGAGTACGTGCCGAAGAAATGGTCAACTATGAAATCCGGAAGTACTCCGGGATTTCCATGGAGGTGCGCAGAAACCTGTACATCCTTGGGGAACTTCAGCGGATCCTCTACGAAAACGGAAACGAGGAGCTCGGCAAGAAATTCGAAGACGCCTACAACCGGATCCTGGAAAATCTACAGATCCGGGACACGGACCGCGACGCTTTCTAAGCTGGCTTACGGACGATCAGGAACAGGTCCAACGCATCAGCTGCGTGATCGGTGACCTGGTAGTCCTCGTGCCGGATACCCGCAACGAGATCATCTGCACCCCGTTGAAGGCGGTTGCGATTGAGCCGATTCATCAGGTCATACGGTATGCGTAGCAGTACCGCCGGAAGCCGGTGCTGAAGATCCAGTACATCCCAGCGCATCAGGCGATTGACTGACTCGCGGTTCCGCTGGTGGTAGGCCATTACTTTTTCATTGCCGGCAATCCCTTTCATTTCAACGTGCTGAAATACGGTGCGGGCAAGCTTGGCCAACTCGTCGCCGGTATACTCGCGCACATGCCAGGGATTTCGCGACAGCGATTGTGGGCGATTAGGCGTCGTTATCAAGGCAATCCCTCCCGGACGAAGTACGCGGTGAATTTCTTTCAGGAAGAGGGAATCGTCTTCGATGTGTTCAATGACCTGAAAGCTGATCACGGAGTCGAAAGAGTTATCAGGGTAAGGCAACGGGG
>JAYRXB010000215.1:0-7907 GCA_041917735.1 Cyclobacteriaceae bacterium | reverse complement strand
TGAACACCGGCGGGCTGCGGTTCCCGAAAGGATACTTCCTTGCAGGAGACGAGCAGCAATACCCAGAAAATCACCAGCCACTTCATAGATATTCGTCTTGGATCGTTAAGTACCCTGACATGCCAGCGTCCATTGCCCGGCTATCCGTCTTTCCTATTTCCGTTTGTCAATTCTCCAATGATTCTCAGTCCATCCAGTGTAAGGTGAGGTTCTACTCGTTGAAAAAACTCACGCAGCGATGTTATGACGAAAGACAGTCCGCCCGTGGCCACCGCGGGGCATTCCATCTTGAGTTCCTTGCGAATGGCTGTAACCATGTTCTTCACTAATCCCTCGTAGCCAATCACTACCCCAGATTGAATGGCGGTCACGGTGTTGATACCCAGCGCAGACGTTGGCATTTCCAGCGGAACGTCAAACAGCTTCGCGGTATTTTGCGAAAGCGCGCGCAATGCCGTCCGCAAACCGGGCACTATGGAGACTCCAAGAATTTTTCCCTTATCGGAAACTGTAGTAAAGGTGAGGGCAGTTCCGAAGTCCACCACGATGCAGGTTTCTTTCATCAGGTAATACGCACCCATGGCATTCGCAACCAAATCCGACCCAATTTCATATGGATTGAGTACTTCGATGGGCAGCTTGTCATAGACACCCGGTCCAAGCAGTACGGGCTCGCGCTTGAAGAGGGAGCGAAGTACATTTCGGACTTTATCGGTAAGGCCCGGTACTACGCTGCTCAGCACCAACGTGTTTACCGCCTCCAAAGGCATTCCTGCTTCCAGAAAATAATCGCGGACCTTTATCCCGTAAAACAGCTCGGGTTGATCTTGACGGGAGGGTATTCGCCAGATTTGCCACGAGCCATCCCTCCAGAGGCCCATCGTTATATCGCTGTTTCCAATGTCGAGTGCAAGCAGCATGCCCTTTGCGGGTTAGTGGTTAATACACCTTTGTACGAAGACCGCCTGTATCGATCTGAATGCCCAGCGACGCTGACAGCTGTTGATACTTGAAATACGGCTCGCCGGACATCGGGAACGTTACGCCCACCTGGGCAACCGCAAACAGGTTGCCCGCCAGGTGCATCTTTAGTGTAACGGCAGGTTCCAGGAAAATAATTGGGTCTTCGTTGGGCTGTACGGTCACTCCACCACTTGTGAACTCGGAGAAGTCCACCCAGGAAACCTTGGGTGTAAATGACAGGTTGGTGCCGCGGTTGTTCGTCCCCAGGGAAGGTTGAAAGAAAATGCGTGTAAGTTTCCCGGTGGCTACCGTTTCCGTTTGATTACCGAAAGCGGGCGCAAAGAAATAATACACGTCGCTGGACGTGCTTTCGCCAAACCCGTATCCACCGAGTATCTCCCACTTCAGGCTGCGCGTCGTATTGTAAATGCCCAGTCCAAACTCGGCGTAGCTGTTCTTTCGTGTATAGTCCGTGTTGTTACTTGTCTTCTTCTGACTGGCCCAGGCATAACTTCCCGTCAGGGCAATGTTATCCGTCAATGCATAGGCCGCTTGTCCTTCCAGTCCGGCCGACGATATAAAGCCGGAAAATTGAGCCTCTCCCTGTTCGTCAAACAAGGGGGCGTTGCGGGTCGCTGGCAAGTACAGTGGGGAGCACGAGGCCAAGAAAAGCATCAAAACAACGAGAAATCGCATAGGCAAGGGGTATTGGTATCGCTAACTTAGGGTGTAAAAGTAAGGAGATGAACTTCAATTTAACGGAATTCGATCGGTTAGTAAGAGGACGACGATCTGTTTTTCCGGCTCATTATACGGGAGAACCCATTGATGAGGCCATAATCCGGAATATTCTGGAGCATGCTACCTGGGCGCCGACCCACAAACGGACCGAGCCTTGGCGTTTCACGGTGTTCATGAAAGAAGGCATTGCCCGCCTCGCTGAAATTCAGGCAGCCTGTTACAAGCAGGTGACTGAAGCAGACGGCACGTTTCGCGAAGAGCGCTACAAGGGTCTCCAAACGAAACCATTTCAATCCGCGTGTATCGTTGCCATCGGCATGAAGCGCGACGAGCGGAAGAGCGTGCCGGAAGTAGAAGAACTTGGCGCCGTCTTCTGTGCGATTGAAAACATGTACCTGTCGGCAGCAGCACATGGCTTGGGTTGCTACCTCAGTACCGGAGGGGTGACCTACTTTGAAGAAGCGAAAGCGCTTTTCGGCCTAGCCCCCGATGATCGCTTGATCGGCTTCTTTCATCTGGGCGTTCCCAAGGAGTGGCCGGCAGCAAAAGAAAGAAAGCCATTGGAAGAGGTTGTACGCTGGGTGTATCATTAGTTTCTTTGCCAGGTCTAACCCATCCGCGATCATGACACTTCCCGATCAGGCTTCCATCCGCGCAGCGCACGAACGCATAGTTCCCTACATCCATCGCACCCCCGTAATGACCAGTGCGTCCATCGATGAGATGGCTGGCTGTTCCATATTCTTCAAGTGTGAGAACTTCCAAAAGGTAGGAGCTTTCAAAGCCCGGGGTGCCATGAACGCCATTCTCAAACTCAGTCCGGAGGAGCGGCGCAAGGGCGTTGCAACCCATTCATCCGGGAACCACGCACAAGCCCTTGCCCGTGCCGCCAAAATCCTGGGTGTACCCTCTTTCATCGTCATGCCACGTACGGCTCCGGAGATCAAGAAGCGCGGCGTTCGGGCTTATGGGGGCGAGATTTTCGAATGCGAGCCCACCTTGGCGGCGCGCGAATCAACCCTGGCGGGTGTCATCGCGAAGACCGGTGCCGCCGAAATTCACCCTTTCAACAATGAAGATGTGATGGAAGGCCAGGCCACCTGTGCCAAAGAGCTCTTCGAGGAAGTGCCCAAGCTCGATTTTCTCCTTGCGCCAGTCGGTGGAGGCGGCCTGCTGAGCGGTACGGCGCTTGCCGCCAAATACTTCTCCCCGACAACCCTCGTCATTGCCGGTGAACCCGCCGGTTCGGACGATGCTTACCGCTCTTTGCACAGCGGGAAAATTGAGCCGGCACAATCAAACACCATCGCGGATGGTCTTCTGACAACGTTGGGAACAAAGACATTTCCCGTCATCCGCGACCTGGTAAAGGACATCATTACCGTAACGGATGAGGAGATCATTAACGCCATGCGCATAATCTGGGAGCGACTCAAGATCATTGTGGAGCCCTCCTGTGCGGTTCCCTTCGCAGCAGTGCTCAAGGATAAATCCCGGTTTGCCGGGAAACGCGTTGGGGTAATCCTTTCGGGTGGGAATGTAGACCTGGAGCGTGCGGCGAAGTTGTTTGCCGGTGTTACCGCCTAGTTCTCCCCTTTTTTCATCTTGTCGAACTTGCTTTCCGTGGCCCGCTTCGGGAAGACATTGTCTTTGGTATTGACGTCGCCGGTTTCCTCCTTGGGGTCAATCACCAGGTTTACCACCTCTTTGTTCTTGATGAAGACTTTCTTCACCGTTGTTTCATTCATTCGCCAAATTTCTGCCGGAAGTCTTTCGATCTCCTTGCTTCCATCCTTGAAGGTCCACTCCAGGATCACCGGGGTTACCAATCCACCGGTATTGCGAAGCGTTACTTCATACAGGTGGCGCCCCTCCAATTGACTGCGAATGGCGTTGTCATCCACCCGGCCTCGGAAGTCACGATACGCGGTCTCCGGGGTATTAAGCACGGTTAGTTCAGTGGGGCCTTTGCTGAAATCGGTTGCCATTCCTTTCTGTCCGGCGCTAACGCTTAGGTCACCCTGTGATACGTTGACCGACTTCTTTTCCGGGTCAACGGTGGTTCCTTTCACCCGGTACCACTTCACATCCTCGACGGTGACGTCTACATGGTCGGTTCCAAAGAACCAGCCTCGCCAGAACCAATCCAGGTCAACGGCAGACGCATCTTCCATGGTGCGGAAGAAGTCTGCTGCCTTCGGGTGCTTGAATGCCCATCGTTGCGAGTATACTTTGAATGCGTGGTCAAAGAGCTCGGGGCCCATCACGGTTTCGCGCAATAAGGATAGAGCTGCCGCGGGCTTATCATAGCCATTGTCACCATAATCGGCGGCCTGGTTGTCGGCAGACGCCATGATCGGGCGACGGATGGATTTGTCGCCTTTCATGAATCCGGTAACACCCTTGGGAGTATTGGCGGTCACATCAAATCCGGGATATCGCTCTTTGATTGTCTCGGTCTCCAGGAATGAATTCAGTCCCTCGTCCATCCAGGCGCTCTGCCGTTCATCGGAATTGATGATCATGGGGAAGAAGTTGTGTCCTACTTCGTGAACGATGACTGTCACCATTCGTTCGAGTGTTCGTTGATCATAGGTTCCGTCGGGCTTAGGCCTGCGTCCATTAAAGCTTATCATGGGGTACTCCATTCCTCCTCCGACCCAGTTTACGGAATACGCTGTAGGATAGGGGTACTCGATCGTTCGCTGAGAATAGACTTCCAGAGCATTCTTTACGGCTTTGGTCGACTCTTTCGGCCAAAGCGGTGCTGCCTCCTTTGAATAGAGGGACTGTGCCAGCACCGAGCGAGCACCAATCTTTACAGCCTGAGCATCCCAAATGAACTTACGCGAGGATGCGAATGCGAAATCCCGAACATTCTCCGCATGGAAAATCCATGTGCTTGTTTTTGAGGAGCGCTCCCGCTCTTTTTTCAAGGCTTCCTCGGAAGACACAATCCACACCTGCTGATCGGTTGTCTGCTGGGCACGTTTAAATCGCTCGATCTGGTCTTTCGTCAAGACCTGCTCCGGGTTTTGCAGCCAGCCGGTTGCGCCTACGATGTGATCGGAAGGAACCGTAATACGCACCTTGTAGTTTCCAAAGGTCAATGTAAACTCGCCATCATCAAGAAACTGCTTGTTCTGCCAGCCCTCGTAATCGTCGAATACACACATGCGCGGGAACCATTGGGCAATGGTATAGATGTAGTTCTTGTCGCCCGGGAAGTATTCCATGCCCCCGCGGTCGTTGTTTCCACCCACCATACGATCGAGGATGTTGTATGACCAATCGATGGAGAACGTAAACGATTCACCATTCTGCAACGGCTTCGGCAAATCGACACGCATCATCGTGTAGTTGATCAGCTTGGGCAACGCGTTGCCAAGGGCATCCTTAACGGAGTGAATGGTAAACCCACCTATATAACCCGTCTCACCCAGCGCGGACGCGAGGTATTTTGCCGGTATGGAATCCCGTAACGCAGTGGCTTTGGTCGCCTGAGTCATGTTTCCCTGGGCCTCGATGTTCTGATCCAGTTGGAGCCAGAGGTAATGCAGCGGTTCGGGGGCGTAGTTGCGGTAAGTGATCGTCTCCGATCCCGTGATAACGTGCGTCTCGTCATTGAGCGTTACGGCGATATCATAATCGGCCTGCTGCTGCCAATACGCAGGTCCCGGGGCGCCAGAACTGCTCCGGTAAGTATTGGGTGTTGGCAACAACTGATCCAGTTGCTCAAACTTTCCACTCCACTTGGGCTGGGTCTGTGCAAAGGTTGAGCCGGCAGCTAACGCCACCAGCAAACCCACCATCCACGTCTTCTTCATTCGCGTCTATTTCTTTTTCTTCAATTCGTCAAACTTGCTGGCAGCCGCTGACCGGGGAAACGCGTTGTCAACGGTATTGATATCAGAAGTCTCTTCCTTGGGATCCAGGACAACACGAGACACTTCCTTGTCCTTCATGAACACCTTTGTCACCCGGGTCTCATTCATTCGCCAAATCTCTGCAGGAATTTTCTCGACCTCCCTGGTGCCATCCTTATATGTCCATTCAATGATGACCGGCATCATCAGCCCGCCCTTGTTGGTCAGGGTGACTTCATAAAAATTCTTGTTCTCCATCCTGGCGATGATGGCTTTGTCGTCGACACGGCCCAGAAAATCACGATACAATCGTTCATCGGTGGGCACTACCGAAAACGGCTGCGGTCCGGCGCTAAAGTCGAGGGTGCCCGCATTCTTCGCCAGGTCGCCTTCTGATACTTTCTTGCCTTTGTTTTCTACCGGCGAAGACTCTTTTCGCACTTTATACCACTTCACCTGGTCGATCGTCTGATCGCAATAGTCCGTCGTGTAGAACCAGCCGCGCCAAAACCAATCCAGGTCGACGGCGGAGGCATCCTCCAGCGTCCGAAACAAATCGGCCGGCTTGGGGTGGCGGAATGCCCATCGTTGCGCGTACTCCTTGAAGGCTTTGTCAAACAATTCTTGCCCCATAACCGTTTCGCGGAGGATGTTCATTGCCGTCGCGGTCTTGCCGTATTGTTCGGCACCAAACTCCGGGATTTCCTCGGAGTTGGTCATGAGCGGCCGCTTTACATCCGGGCTCCCTTTCATGTAAGGGACTATGTTTCTGGCCGGTCCGCGTCCGATGGGCTTCTCCGGATAAAATTCCCGCTCCGTCAGGTGCTGAACAAACGTATTCAGCCCTTCATCCATCCACGTCCATTGACGTTCATCGCTGTTGATAATCATGGGGAAGAAGTTGTGACCCACTTCATGGATGACCACCCCAACCAGGCCCCACTTCGTTTCCGGCGACCATGTCCCGTCCTTGCGGGGGCGATAGCCGTTGAAACAGATCATGGGATATTCCATTCCAATATTCGCGTGGTGAACCGAGGTGGCTTGCGGATATGGGTAATCGATCGTGTGTTTTGAGTATGTAATTAGTGTTGCGCGAACGGCCTTCGTCGACTCCTGCTCCCACAGCGGGTTGCCCTCTTTGGGGTAATAGGACATGGCCAGCGGTGTCTTGTCTCCCACTTTCACGGCCATGGCGTCCCAGATGAATTTTCGTGAAGTAGCGAATGCAAAATCGCGAACATTCTCGGCTTTGAATTTCCAGGTCTTTTTGTCCTTAGCGCGGCTCTTTTCACGAACGATAGCTTCTGCCTGCGAGGCGATGATCACCGGCTTGTCGAATGATTTCTTGGCTTGCTCAAAACGCTCCAGTTGTTGCGGCGTCAATACTTCCGTCGGGTTCTGAATCATCCCGGTTGCCGCCACAATGTGGTCAGCGGGCACCGTAAGTTCAACATCGTAGTCGCCAAAGGTGAGTGTAAACTCGCCATAACCAAGGAATTGCTTGTTCTGCCACCCCACCACATCATCGTAGACGCACATGCGGGGGAACCATTGGCCAATGATGTACGAGTAGTTCCCATCTTCCGGAAAATATTCCAGGCCGCTCCGTGCAGAGTTTCGGCTGATCCCCTGCATGCGGTCATTGATGTTAAACCACCAATCGATGGAGAATGTAAATGTCTTTCCGGGTCCAAGCGGTTGCGGAAGGTCTACCCGCATCATGGTATAGTTGACCTTGAACGGAAGCGCTTTTCCTGAAGCATCACGAACGGACTTTATTTTGAAACCGCCGTCAAAATCAAACAATCCGAGATCCTGGGCCATCTTGCGTGTGTCTGCGGAATCCTTGACAAAATTGGTCTGCGTCTTGGCCGACATGCTGTTCTTCTCGTAGATATTCTGATCCACCTGCAACCAGAAGTAAGTCAATGCATCCGGAGAGTTGTTGTGGTACGTGATGGTCTCCGTGCCGGTGATTCGTTGCGTGTTGTCGTCAAGCTCGGCCTTGATCACATAATCGGCACGCTGTTGCCAATAGTGTGGTCCCGGCGCCCCGGAACCCGATCGGTACTCATTGGGCGTTGGCAGCAACTGGTCAAGCTGTTCAAATTTGCCCTGCCAGCGGCCGGTTTCTGTTGTTGGGGATTGTGATGTGGCTTGACCAAAAACCAGGAGGGCTCCCAGGCTGATTATCGATCGCAAATGCACGTACGACTTCATTTAGTTGATTTACAATTCCGGGATCCTGTCCTTCATCAACATCAGCGCGATCCCTGCAACAGCCGATGAGATGATCATTTTCCAATCCCGTCGGTTTGCACCGCCGAGGTTTAC
>JAYRXB010000214.1:0-9550 GCA_041917735.1 Cyclobacteriaceae bacterium | reverse complement strand
CCCGTGATGAGGTTGTCGCTGACAGTAAGCAGGGATAGTGCGCTGAAGCCGTACTTGCTCCCCATCGCGTAAAGCATGCTCGTCTCCATGTCTACACCGAGCGCACCGCCGGTACGCGACTTGTCATATCTTCCTTCGTCTTCGCTGTAGAACAAGTCGGTGCTGAAGACGGGGCCTTCCCGCAGCGAAAGACCCAATTCACCTGCTGCTTTCCGGGCGAGGTGAAGCAAGTCTTTATCCGCCTTCGGTGTTTCCTGCCCCAGGAATTTGGCAACAGCCCCAGAATCAGTATCCGCTCGGGTGGCGGCCACAAGGTCACCCAGGGCGAGGTCGGCTTGAAGTGCGCCGCATGTGCCCACGCGAATGATGCAGTTGACGTCATAACTGTGCGTCAGCTCATGGATGTACAGCGCCGTGCTGGGAATGCCTATGCCCGTGCCTTGGATAGAAACGCGTGCACCCTGGTACATACCGGTGAATCCCAGCATGCCCCGTATCTCATTGTAGCAGAGGGGGTTTTCGAGGAAGGTTTCCGCGTAATGCTTCGCCCGCAACGGGTCGCCGGTAATCAGCACCGTGGGTGCAATGTCTCCGGCTTTGGCTCCAAGGTGCAGACTCAAGTTCTTGTTGTTAGTTCTTTTCAGCTTTTAGCTTTTGGCTTCTAGCTTCTAGTTTATTGACCAGCTGCTGCCGCCGGCAAGAAGTGACTCTAGGTTTCCTTCACCTTTCGTCTCAATTTCATGCTGAATCTGATCCGCGACGCGCACTTCATACGGCGTCCGTTCGATAGCCTGCAGCACACCCATCGGGCGGGGCAGCGTTTCGCTGTAGGTCATGTTGGCGAGGATGAAGGCCAGTGTCGAGTCTTTTTCGTTGTGCACCAGCAGGTCATTGGCGGAATAGCCGCCGGCATCCAGGGAAACGACCTTCGGCGTGTAGCCGTCGAGGATAATGCCCTTGTTCTTTTGCTTTCCAAAAATCAACGGCTTGTCGTGTTCCAGGAAGATGGTTGAATCATCCCGTGTTTCTGCGTTGGTGTACAGGTCAAAGGCGCCGTCGTTAAAGATGCGGCAGTTGGTGTAGATCTCCACGAAGGATGTCCCTTTGTGGTTGTAGGCGCGACGCAACAGTTCTTGCAGTTGTGCGCGGTCTTTGTCGTGGCCCCGGGCCACAAACGAAGCGCCGGATCCCAGGGCGAGCCCTACCGGGTTGAACGGATCGTCCAGCACGCCGAGCGGCGACGACTTGGTGACCTGGCCGCGGTGGGAGGTGGGAGAGTACTGACCTTTGGTAAGGCTGTACACTTCGTTGTTGAACATCATGATGTTGAGGTCAACATTCCGGCGGCAGGTATGAATGAAATGGTTGCCGCCGATACTCATGTTGTCGCCATCGCCGGTAACAACCCAGACACTGAGGTCGGGCCGTGCGATCTTCAAACCGGAGGCAATGGCCAGTGCGCGACCGTGTATGGAGTGAAAGCCGTAAGTCTCCATGTAGTAAGGGAACCGGCCCGAGCAGCCGATGCCGGAGACGTATACGATCTTCTCCTTCGGCAGGCCGAGCTCAGGCATCAGCCGCTGGGAGGGAGAGAGGACCGAGATGGCGCCGCACCCCGCGCACCAGCGCACGTCGACGCTGGGCTTGAAGTCTTTGGCGGTATATACGAGGCTGCCTTCGTGGGGGCGCTCGAGGAGTTCGTCGATGGCTGTTTTCATGTTGGTTAGGCGATGACTTCTTTTTCGGTGATGATTTCAGTGATCTTCTTTTCCAGTTCTGCCGATTTGAACGGCCGACCCTGAACTTTATGGATGCCGGTAATGGGCTTGAGGTATTTCGCCTGCAAGAGCCACTGCAGCTGGCCGTTGTTCAGCTCGGGCACGATGACGTGCTGGAAGCTGTTGAGGATTTTGCCCAGGTTGCGCGGGAAGGGGTTGAGGTAGCGCAGGTGCAGGAAGGAAATCGTCATGCCTTTGGCGCGAAGTTTTTCACAAGCCGTCTTCGCTGCACCGTACGTGCTGCCCCAGCTGATGAGCAAGGTCTCGCCTTCGGCAGGGCCGTCAATCACGGCTTCCGGGATGTCGTTGGCGATGCCTTCCACTTTCTGCTGCCGCAGCATCACCATCTTTTCATGGTTGGCGGCGTCGTGCGATACGTTGCCGCTGCCGTCCTCTTTTTCCAGGCCGCCGATCCGGTGTTCCATACCCTGGAACCCGGGTATCGCCCACATCCTGCGCAGGGTTTTGGGGTCGCGGCGATAGGGACCGAACTCGTCGATATCGGTGGCGAATTCAGGCTGAATATCAGGCAGTTCGGAGATTTTCGGAATACGCCACGGTTCCGAGGCCTGACCAATGTATCCATCAGAAAGGAGCAGTACCGGGGTCATGTATTTCAACGCGATGCGCGACGCCTCGAGGGTCATGGCAAAGCAGTCGGAAGCACTGGCGGCAGCGAGGACGGGCATGGGGGCTTCACCGTGACGACCAAACATGGCCATCAGCAGATCGCTTTGTTCCGGTTTGGTGGGCAAGCCTGTCGAAGGACCTGCACGCTGCACGTCTATGATCACAAGCGGTAACTCGGTCATCACAGCAAGGCCCATGGCTTCGGTCTTGAGCGATAGCCCCGGACCGCTGGTGGTGGTGGCTGCCAGGCTTCCGCCGAACGCGGCACCAATGGCACTGCAGATGCCGGCGATCTCGTCTTCGGCTTGCAGGTGCTTCACACCATACTTCTTGAAGCCGGAGATGGCCTGGAGGATTTCAGTAGCCGGCGTGATGGGGTATGACCCGAGGAAGAGCGGAAGGTTTGCCTTGCGCGCTGCGACTACCAGTCCTAAGGCCACCCCTTGGTTGCCCGATAGGGTGCGGTAGCGACCGGGTGCCAGCGGCGATTTGTCAACAATATACTGTTTCGTGAAGGCGTCGTTTTTCTCCGCGTAGTTCCATCCGGCCTGAAGCACGTGCACGTTGGCTGTGATCACATCTTCCTTGCCCTTGAACTTGTTGGTGATCCAGTTGACAGTCGGCTCAAGCGGCCGGTTGAAGAGCCAGTAGGTGATGCCTAGTGCAAAGATATTCTTGGTCTTCGACGCGATCTTGGTAGGGATATTGAGTTCGGCAAGTTCCGCCTTAACCTCCTTGCCGATGTTGATCGCATATACGGTATAGTTCTGCAGGCTGCCGTCTTCCAGCGGGTTGGCGGTGTAGCCGGCCAGGCTGAGATTGCGGGCATCGAAGCCTTCGGTGTTGGCGATGATAATGCCGCCGTCTTTGAGATTGGCTTTGTTGACCTTGAGGGACGACGCGTTCATGGCCACCAGCACATCGATGTAGTCACCCAGCGTGTGGATGTTGTGTGTGCCGAAATGCACCTGGAAGGCACTCACTCCATACAGCGTTCCTTCTGGGGCTCTGATTTCAGAGGGGTAGTCGGGGAAGGTGTTTACTTCGTTGCCGGCAAACCCGGAGGTCTCGGAGAATTGTGTACCGACGAGCTGCATGCCGTCGCCCGAGTCGCCCGCAAAACGGATGGTGACGTCCTCGAGATGCTCTATAATCTTGGTCATTTGGCGTGAATTCAGGGTTTGAAATACCCTGAAAAAGTAGCCGTCCTCTGAACGGGCATGAATGACTTTTATCACCTGTGACCCTAATCCTGCGCAGGAAGACTAACCTTTCCCTGTGGTCGCTCGTTTGACCCTTTAAAATGGACTTTTTTGTCCGAATTGAGTATTTTCCATACTATATAATGGAGTGATGCAGGTTTCCATGCCTAAATGGATAGGGTTTACCACGATTGGTTGGATCGCCGGCATACCGCTGTTGATGGTCCTCGCAGGCCTGCTCGAACCCGTCAACCTGGGCAGAACAGCCATTGCCCTGGGAATGGGCACCGGCCTGGCGTTCTTTCAATGGTTGGCAATCCGGAAGGTCATTGAAAATGCTACCCCTTGGCTGTGGATCAGTCCGTTGTCGTTTGCAGTGCCTTTTCTGTTTGCTGATTTAATAGGAAAGGAGTGGCTCAAAACGGATGAGTCAGCCGTCGTATTCGGAACACTTACAGGCGCGGCCATCCTGGCGTTAGCGCAGTACCACGTTGTACTGAAGCCAGTCGGGATAAAGTTGGTGGCGTGGGCAATGGTGAATATCCTGGCCTATGCGCTGGCCCTTGTGCCACCGTTTACGCTAACGGTTGTCCGCATCAACGAATTGCAGCTACCCGGAGCCCTATCAATTACTGTGTCCTTTCTGACTGTCTTGGCCGGTGGGCCAATCATCGGATTGCTAACGGGCCTTATCCTGGTCCGACGTTCCAACCCTGTCAATTGACCGGCACGAACCGAACACATACCGGCCTTTGCCGATTCTCATTTTTCCAGGCCAGCTCCAGTTCACCCGATGTACCCACCGAGAAGAGGGCAAGGTTGTCGCTCAATTGATTGGCCGTCATCAGCCAGCGTCCGGTCGGATCGATCTCAAAATGCCTCGGCCCATGACCCCCTGCATCAAACCGACCTGCGAATGTCAGCCTGCCGTCTGGCTCGATGAGGAAGGCAACCAGGCTGTCGTCGCCCCGGTTGGAAGCATAGAGGTACTTCCCGACGGGGTCGATGAGAATTTCCGCCGACGTATTGGATCCTTTGAAGTCCGCCGGGAGAAGTGGCACCGATTGAAGGGACTCCATGCTGCCCGATCCGGGATTCCGGGAGTAAACGGCGATCATCGAGGTGAGTTCAAGAAGCACATAAAGGGTTTTGCCGTCCGGCGAGAAGGTAAGATGCCTGGGTCCCGAACCAGGAGACGTAACCAGCGCCTGGGCACGCAGTGAATCCAGTGTGCCTTGAGCCGGGTCAAACGGATAAAGCATCACCTTGTCCATCCCCAGGTCGGCAACAGCTACCGAAGTATTCCCCGGCGTTGGTTGGATCGCATGCGCGTGGGGACCATTCTGTCGATCCGGGTTGACACTAAACCCTACGTGCTGTACATGTGCAGAAGGTAGGCCGAGTAGTCCATTCTCTTCAATGGGAAAGATGGCGGCGTTGCCCCCGCCGTAATTCGCCACCATCAGGTAGCGCCCTTTTTCATCGAAGGAAAGATGACAGGGCGCTCCGCCTCCGGTGCTGGTTTCCTGCAACAAGGCAAGTTTGCCAGATGCACGGTCAATGCGATAGACGCTCACTGCTCCACCCGGCTTTCCCTGGAAGCTGTCTACCTCCTGAACCGCATACAGGAAGGTGTGGGTAGAGTCTACAATGAAGAAAGAGGGGTTCGTGGTCTTTGCGGCCAGGCCGATGGGGGTCAGGTGACCGTCACCGGAATGGAACCGGTAGGCATAGATTCCATCGCTGCCCTGCCCGGTATAGGTTCCCACATAGATCAAATAATCATGTTCCGTCGTAGTGCACGACCAGAATGATAGCAGTACCAGGAACATCCAGGTGACCGTACCGCGCGTCATTTGGTTGTCGAAGGTTGATGGATATACGTCTGCTGCCGGCTTGTCGGTCGTTTGGGTTGATCGCCAACTTCGAAGACATGGTAGCCCCATCCGGGCATGTTGAAGTACATACCCTGGTCAAGGAGTTCACCTCCATCCCGATCATACCGTGCGGTACTGAATAAATCCTTGAAGGGTACCATCTGGTCGGCGAGATCGGGGTAGTGCAGGCGGACAAAGCATTGGCTCTGGTGCGGCGCGAAGTTAACGACAACCAAAGCACGCGATCCGTCGAGGCCATCCCACGCGAACGCCAGGAAAGCATCGTGGGAGTCGTTGCCCGGCCACGCCGGTTGACATTCCAGCAGCGACCATTGGCCGTTGCGAAAGACGGACTTCTTCAGTGTGTCAAGGAGCCGTGAATAGAAGCGTAGCAAGTTAGTCCGTAGGGGTTCATGCGGGATTCGCACCAGGTGAGGCGATACGTGTTTCTTTCGTCCCTCGAGCTGACCCTGGTGGAAGAACCGAAGCCCGGGCGCCATAAAGGTAATTACGGCGGCAGCCTCATGTGGCTTGTCGTCAAAGACCGCAGCGGCACGGGGTTCGTCGTGATTCTCTACAAAACGGGCTAGTTTGTTTTGGAAGTCAATCCCAGCGCGCAGGTGGTCCCGTACCGGCCGTGCGTGTCCTTCGCGCAGCCTGTCGTAGAGCCGTTTGTCATACGTGTAGTCAAAGCCCAGTTGCTGCAGGGTCCACTCCATATCCCAGTAAACTTCCGCCATGAACGTAAATTCGGGATTTCTCTTTCGTACGGATTCAATGGCCTCTGGCCAGAAGGGTAAAGCTTTCCTTCCCCATGTTCGCTCAAACACCTCGGGGAGTATGAGCATGGCCATGTCGCAGCGCACGCCATCGCACAGCGCGCTGATGCGGAGTAGTTCTTCCTGCATGGCCTTTACAACGGCCGGGTTGCTGTAGTCAAGCTGGAAGGTGTCAGGCCATCCGTCGAAGTATGGGTCGCGTCCATAGGCGAGGATGGTGCCGGTTGCTACGGAAGAATAATTCTGAGGCTGTCGCTCCATGTCTGCTGGCGTCCCGTGGACGAAGTATTCAGGATGTTGCCGAACCCAGGCATGATCGGGGCCGACATGGTTGGGTACAAAGTCCAGCATCAACTTGAGATTGCGGGCACGCAGCCGGTTATGCAGCCGGTTCAGCGCCGCATCGCCACCCAGGTTGGTATGGGCCGAATAGGAGGCAATGGAGAAACCCGATCCGGCAATGTCCGATTCTTTGAGATCCCAGAGGGTCTCTTCAAAGTCCCTTCTGAATTTTTCGTTTTCCCGTGACACCTTTCTTCCGAGCTCGCCGGTTTGCCACACGCTGAGAAACCAAATCCAGTCGAAGCCCATGGAAGCCAGGCGGTCGAGCTCCTGGTCAGGGATGTCGTCCAGCGTTGCCTGGCGGCCGAGTGCCTGCGTGAGTTGCGTCATCCAAACCCTCGTGTTAACCTGGTAGAGGGAGGGATATTTAACCGTTTTCATGATGGGGTCAGGTTGGGTGGACGCAGGGAAGGGGGCGCCTCCTCCGCGATGTTATAAAAATCCTTTTCAATACCCTGAGTTTCAATGATTGAAGTCACTGTAAAACCCAATCTTGGGCCCTGAGGACGCGAAATAATGCCCCGTGGGCGGGATTCCGGCACGATTCTCCAATGATCATTTTCGCCTTGCTTTCCCGTCCGGTTCTGGTCAACTTACTCTCCGTTATTTATTCATATACCCATGATCTACAGGATGCGGTTTCTCGCACGTTATGTTATTGGTTGCCTGGTCGTGTTGCCAACCCTGGCGCAGAAGCAAGCAGCCACGGTTGCTCGAATCGATTCAGCGCTTACCTACCTGCACCAGCGGGAATTGTTCAACGGAACTGTGCTGATTGCGGAAAAAGGAAAGCCAATCTACAAGAAGGCATTTGGCGTGCGCGCCGCCACCGGTGGTGCACTGACAACAACATCCTCATTCAACCTGGCTTCCGTGTCGAAGCAGTTTTATGCGATGATGGCGATGATGCTGAAGGAGCAGGGCAAGCTGAACTACGATGACCCGGTAACGAAGTACGTTCCCCGGTTTCCGTATCCCACGGTTACGATTAGGCACCTGATGAACCAGACCTCCGGCTTGCCGGAATACTTTGACATCGCGCAGGGACGCATGATCCTGCTCGATACGTTGACCAACGCCATGATGATCGATATCCTGGCCGACCGAAAGCCGCCGCTGGTCTTTGAGCCGGGAACGAGATGGCAATACTGCAATACCAATTATACTACCCTGGCCTCCGTTATTGAGGCAGCATCCGGAATCAAGCCCGAGGTGTTCCTGCAACGCTACATCGCCGGACCGCTGAAGATGAATGATACCTATATTTACCACCTCAAGCAAAAGCAGTATCCGGCCTCCCGCGTCTTTGGCTTCAAGATAGAGGGCGGGAAAAGAGTGCCAGACGACCTGGTTCGATTCGATGGGATTGTTGGTGATGGGAATGTCTATTCTTCGGTGGAGGACCTGCTGAAATGGGATCAGGCGCTGTACACGGAAAAACTGGTTAAGCAGCATACGCTGCAAGAGGCGTTCACACCCGGCCGGTTGAGCAATGGCCAAAAGACTAATTATGGATTTGGCTGGGGTATTGATGATTCAGGAAAGAAGGTGGCTCATACCGGAGGATGGGTTGGCTTTAGAACCTTGATCATCCGGTACATCGACAAGAATCACACATTAATTGTGCTGGACAACTCAGGGCAAACCCACGCCGAGGATGCCTTGGTCAACCGGTGGGAAGCAAGGCCGTATGCCTTGCCGCAGACGCACCTCGTCACCAATATTCGGCTGATCGATGGTACCGGGCTGCCAGCATCCTCGGAAAGTGTTCGGTTGCTCAATGATCGGATTCACGATCGGGGCAGCCTGAAGGCTTACCCGGGCGAAACCGTTACCGATGGAAAAGGATACGTCCTCGCACCGGGTTTCATCGACAGCCACAGCCACCACGACTGGGGGCTCATGGAAAAACCTGCCTGCATCGCTGCGACGAACCAGGGGATAACAACCATCGTCGTAGGCCAGGATGGTTCATCGACGCCCATTGATTCCATTCAGGCACGAGTAAAGCGGGTGCCGGTGTCCGTCAACGTAGCAACCTACACCGGACAGGCTACGCTTCGCAGCCGGGCCATGATCGATCTGTCAAGAAACGCCACGGAGGCGGAGATCGACAGCATGAGCCGGATGCTATCCCGGGAGATGGACAAGGGAAGTCTTGGCCTGGCTACGGGATTGGAGTATGTGGCAGCATTCTACTCCAACCGGGATGAGGTGGTTGCGCTGGCGCGGACGGCTGCGTCGAAGGGTGGTCGGTACATCAGTCACATCCGCAGCGAAGATGAAAACATCGAATCAGCACTGGATGAAATCATTGCCATCGGCCGCGAAGCGAAAATCCCTGTGCAGATATCGCACTTCAAGATAGCGGCTCGTAGTAAATGGGGATCGTCAGCTCGTATCCTGGCCATGCTCGACCAGGCGCGCCAATCGGGCGTCAACATTACCGCCGATGTGTATCCGTACCCGATGTGGCACTCCACGCCGCGGGTACTCTTTCCCAAGAAGGACTTTGAGAGCCTGGCCTCCGCGGAGAAAGCATGCCAGGAGTATTTTGATCCGGCATCATCGGTGATGACCGAGTATCCGGCAAACAAATCCTACGAGGGCAAAACCGTTTCGGAAATTGCCCGCTTCAACAACGAGACGCCTCCACAAGCGCTGCTTCGCATCATTCGCGAATCGGCTAAGCCTGGAATGGAGTCGGCCATCGTGGGCACTTCGATGAGTGAAGAGGACATCACCCGGTTTATGCAATGGCCGAACACCAACATCTGTTCCGATGGCGCCATCGACGGGCACCCGCGCGGACATGGTGCATTTGCACGCGTACTGGGGAAATACGTCAGGGAGGAAAAAATCATGTCGCTGGAAGAAGCGGTGCATAAGATGACGGGGCTTTCAGCGGAGCACGTCGGTATTGCCGGGCGCGGCCTTGTCGT
>JAYRXB010000213.1:0-4387 GCA_041917735.1 Cyclobacteriaceae bacterium | reverse complement strand
GGTTTACCACCGAACTATCCATCCCGGTATTTGACCGGAACCAAGGGCAGATCAAGCAGGCACAGTTTGCCATCAAGCAGTCAAACCTGAAAGTCATGGATGCTGAAATCCGTGCCCGCAACGAGGTCGAGGCCGCCTACCGCCGCTACATGAACTCGCAAACTGTAATCAGCAACTACAATTCACAGTTCCTGGACCGGCTGCTCGAGCTCAACCGGAGTGCCAATCAGAATTTCCAGCGTCGGAACATCAGCCTGCTGCAATTCATCGACCAGCAGCGGATTTACATTGACACCAACCTGCAGTTGATCGACATGAAGCAACAACACCTCAACAACGTAAACGAACTGAACTTCTCTGTAGGTACAACCCTCATCGAAAACTGACACGCATGAAAGACAACCGAATCCTCTCCGCTCGCCAGCTCAGGCTTTGCCTCGGGCTCCTAACCCTCGTTGCCACGGCCGCATCGGCGCAAACCATGAACTCCATCAAGGCAGCAGAAGCCACGGCTAAGCCATTCGAGAAACCATTCCGATTGGGTGCCAGTTTCAACATCTATTGGACAAAATTCAAGGGCTCCGATCTGCCACAGGAGTACTATGCCAAACCATCGTTGGGAATGAACATCCGTGCCGAGTATTACTTCACGTCCTTCCTGGGGCTTGGGGCCGGTTTTGGATACCAGCAACGGGGAACTGGCGTAATCAACCCGGACTACTCGGGAGGCGCCTTTTCACATCCCTGGGTCGTCAACAAGAACGGGGTCCAGGGCGATCCTGACTCCACGTACCTCCAGAAAATCCGCTTCAACACCCTCGAACTTCCGGTTACCGTTCTCTTGCGGACGCCGAAAGATGTCATCAAGGGTGTCCGCCTCAGCGCCGCCGCGGGAGTCATCTACCTGTACAACATCGAAGCCAATGATGTGTACCAGAGTATTGTTGACGGCTTCCACAAGGACACTCCCGTTACCGCCGATTACGTGCGTCATGACCTTGGCTATCAACTTTCGTTCGGTGCCGACATTGACGCGGGAAGCGGAGGCACGATTTTTCAAGTGCACTTCGTCTACAACGAGGGGCTCAAGAATGTCTTTGCCCAAGGGCAGGGAACAGGCACACAAATGGCCTACGGAATCCGACTGGCCTGCCTATTCTAAACTCTACCCATGAACCATCTCCTATCCATACGCACCATGAAACCCCTCACCAAATTCCTGCTTCTCCTGGCTCTGCTGAACGCGTGCAAAACGGACGAACAAACCAACGCGCCTGCCAAGTTTGTCCTTACGGAAACCTTGTCGAAAGACAAGGAACTTGTGGAAGCCGCGGAACGTGTCGTTGAGAATGAACTCGCCCTGACCGGCAAAGTAACGTTCAATGAAAACACGGTGGCTCGGGTGTTTCCCCTGGCCGGTGGTTTCGTGGATAAACTGAGCGCCGAAATCGGCGACTACGTCCGAAAAGGGCAAAGCCTTGCGCTGATCCGCAGTCCGGAAATTGCCGGGTTCATCGAGGAAAATGAAGCGGCGCAATCACGCCTGCAGATCGCTCAGAAAAATGCATCCGTAACGGAAGAGTTGTTCAAGACAGGAAATGCCTCGGAAGTACAGCTGGTTAGCGACCAGAAGGAGTTGGAGCGGGCACGCGCCGAGGCTGCACGCGCGGCTGAAGTGCTGCGGCTCTACGGGGCCAGCGAAGCGTCCACCTACGCCATCAAATCGCCCATGTCGGGATACGTAATCAACAAAAGCATCTCCCTGAACATGGAACTTCGAACGGAAGACATCAGTCCGGCATTCGTGGTCGGAAGCCTCGATGAAGTATGGGTGATGGCCAACCTTTACGAATCGGATGTATCGCAGGTCAAGGTGGGTTACGATGTGTCGATCACCACCATTGCCTACCCGGACCGGGTGTACAAAGGGAAGATCGACAAGATCTTCAACACCATGGATCCGGAAGCGCGGGTCTTGCGGGCACGCATCACCGTCCCCAACAAGGATCACATGCTGAAACCGGAAATGTTTGCCCAGATCAACGTCTATTACCAAGGCACGGAGAAGAAAGTGGCTATCCCCAGCCAGGCAATCATCTTCGACAAGAGCAAGCGGTTCGTCATGGTATACGTTGCCGACGATCACATTGAAACGCGTGAAGTTACTGTCTTCAAGGACCTCAACGGCATTGCGTACCTCGACAGCGGCGTGAAACCGGGGGAGAAAGTAATGACCAAGTACCAGCTTTTGGTCTACGACGCGCTGAACGACTAACTACCTGCCCGTATGAATCGCCTCGTCAAGCAAATCATATCGTTTTCACTGAAGAACCAGTTCTTCGTGTTCTTCTCCACCGCCGTGCTCATCATCGCCGGAGTCTGGAGTTACCTGAAAACACCGTTGGAGGCCTTCCCCGATGTCACCAACACCCAGATCATCATTGTTACCCAATGGAACGGGCGGAGCGCCGAAGAAGTCGAACGCTTCGTAACCATCCCCATCGAGGTGAGCATGAATTCCGTTCAGCGAAAGAACAGCGTGCGTTCCATTTCGATGTTCGGGCTTTCCGTCATCAAGATCATCTTCGACGATGACGTGGAGGACTTCTATGCACGGCAGCAGGTAAACAACCTGCTGGTCAACGTCACCCTGCCCGACGGTGTGGAACCTGACGTTCAGCCACCCTACGGGCCTACGGGTGAGATTTTCCGCTATACGCTCCGAAGCGACAGAAGCACCAGCGAGCTGCTGGCCTTCCAGGACTGGGTGATCGACCGTCAACTGCGCGCCGTGCCCGGTGTGGCGGACATCGTCTCCTTCGGAGGCTCCAGGAAGATCTATGAGATTGTGGTGAACCCCAGCAAGCTCGCCGAATTCGACATCACACCCTTGGAGGTTTTTGAAGCGGTCTCCAAAAGCAACATTAACGTGGGTGGCGATGTGATCGAGAAGAACGGGCAGGCATTCGTGGTGCGGGGCATCGGGCTGCTTACCTCCATCCAGGATATTGAAAACATCCTTATTGAAACCATCAAGGACGTACCGGTTCTCGTCAAGAATGTGGCTGAGGTCAAGGTGGGCTCGCTGCCCCGGGTCGGTATGGCCGGCCTGGACGAAAAGGACGATGTGGTGGAAGGGATTGTCGTGATGCGCAAAGGCGAAAACCCCGGGGATGTGCTTCAGCGGGTAAAAGCCAAGATCGCCGAAGTGAACGCCAAAGTACTTCCTCCCGACATTCAAATGGAGATCTTCTACGATCGCGACAAGCTGATCAGCTATTGCCGCGAGACGGTTACCGGCAACTTGCTGGAAGGCATATTCTTCGTCACCGTCGTCGTGTTCATTTTCATGTTTGACTGGCGCAGCACACTCATCGTTTCGCTCATCATACCGCTTTCGCTTCTTTTTGCCTTCATGTGCCTCAAGCTGAAAGGGATGAGCGCAAACTTACTTTCCATGGGCGCCATCGACTTCGGGATCATCATCGACGGCGCCGTGGTCATGGTAGAGGGTTTGTTCGTGCTTCTCGCACATGAAGCCGACCATGTGGGCATGCCGAAATTCAACAAGCTTTCAAAGCTGGGTGCCGTGAAACGGTCGGGCATAGAGCTGGGAAAGGCGATCTTCTTCGCCAAGCTCATCATCATTACCAGCCTGATACCGATCTTCTCTTTTGAAAAGGTCGAAGGAAAACTATTCTCGCCCCTCGCCTATACGCTGGGCTTCGCCCTGTTGGGTGCTTTGATCTACACGCTGACCCTCGTCCCGGTGCTCAGCAGCATTCTTTTCAATAAGGAGGTCCGGGAAAAGAACAATCCGATTGTCAACTTCTTCAATCGAATCGTGGGGCGGGCCTTCTCGTTCTGCTACGCCAACAAGCGGCTCACGGTTGTTACCAGTATCCTTATCCTCGTCACCAGCCTGGCCTCGTTCAAGTTCCTGGGCTCGGAATTTCTGCCGACCCTGAACGAAGGAGCGCTCTGGGTGGAGGCGAAATTGCCCATGAGCTCTTCGATCCAGGAAACCAACAAGTTCGTCCACATCTTCCGGGAGAAACTCAATGCGTTCGACGAGGTGGAGTCGGTGCTATCACAGATTGGCCGGAGCAACGACGGCACAGACCCTTCGGGCTTTTTCTATGTACAATGCCAGGTAAACCTGAAACCCAAGAAAGAATGGGAGCGCGACATCACCACCGACGAACTGGTGGAAGAGATGGACAAGAAACTTCGGGAATACCCCGGCGTCATCTATAACTACTCGCAGCCCATCATCGACAACGTAGCCGAGGCTGTTGCCGGGATCAATGCCTCGCTGGCGGTCAAAATATTTGGCAACGACCTCGATGAGATCAATGCGAAGGCAGACTCCATCGCAGCGATCCTG
>JAYRXB010000212.1:0-4155 GCA_041917735.1 Cyclobacteriaceae bacterium | reverse complement strand
GGAGTATCCAATGTTTCTGTCTACAGAAATACTTCATCGGTCGGAAGCCTCTCATTTGACAATCGGGTTGACTATGCAACCGGCAGCGATCCCATCACTGCAGCAATAAATGACCTCGACAGCGATGGCAAACCAGAAATCGTGGTTTGCAACAGGTTTGGAAATTCCATTTCAATTCTTAAGAACACAAGTACCACTGGCGGGTTCACCGCAGGCTCATTTGCGCCCAAAGTGGACTTCCCCGTTGGAAACCAGCCCTATGGTCTTGCCATCGCCGATCTTGATGGGGATGGAAAACCAGATGTTGTTGCAGCCAACTCCGGTAGCGGCACAGTTTCTGTGCTGAGAAATATATCCACAGTCGGTGTTATCAACTCAGGCTCTCTTGCACCAACGGTTGACTTTACCGCCGATCCGTCCGCCCATACAGTTATTCTATCTGACATTGACGGAGATAGCAAACCGGACATCATTGTTGCTTCGACGAGCGTTCTTGCTGCCTTACGGAACATAAGCACAAGTGGGATTACTGCCGGGTCTTTTGAAAGCAAGGTGAGTATTGGACCAGGAACTAGTCCAGTAGCCAGCGACATAGATGGAGATGGCAAAGTCGACATAATAACGAATTCAACAACTACCGATAGAAAATCTGTGTTCAGGAACACGGCTACTTTGGGTACAATTTCAGCTTCATCCTTTGCTCCCCCTGTTGATTTCGTCAGTGGCTGGGGTTTGACTTTCCTAGGGGATCTGGATGGCGATGGCAAGCCCGACCTTCTCACAGCCAACAATTCGCTAAACACAATACCCATTCTAAGAAATGTACTTGGCGAAATCTTGTCGCCAACTATCGTCTCTTTTACACCATCATCAGGGCCGATCGGAACTACCGTCAATATCACGGGGAGCAATTTCACCACTCCTTTTGCCAACAGTTTGATGTTTAATGGTGTTTCTGCCACCATAAGTTCTGTTTCCGCTACCACAATAACCACCAGTGTTCCAGCCGGGGCCACCACCGGTCCGATTGAAGTTACCATCGGTTGCAACACGGTTACTGCTGGCGTATTCTGCATGCTTTCTGATCCTACTGCAACCGGCAACTCCGGCTGCTCCGGTACTTCGATCACACTAGGAGCATCGGGCGCCAGCCCCGGCCAATACCGGTGGTACACCATGGCCACAGGAGGCACGCCTCATCCCACACAACAAAATGATACATTTTCCACCCCGGCCATAACCACTACCACGAACTTCTGGGTGGCCATTAATGACGGTACCTGCGAAAGCGGCCGAAAAATGGTGACAGCTACAGCAATCCCACTCCCTGTCTCCCCCGGAATAGTTTTGCCACCTCCTGTCTGTCCCGGATCCGGCACTACGCTCACCGCCTCTGGCACGACCAACGGCAACTACCGTTGGTATGACGGCAGTGTACTGATCTCCGGTGAAGTTAACAGTACTTTCACAACGCCTGCATTGTCTGTCAACCGCACGTACGGTGTTGCCATATATGATGGAACATGCGAAAGTCCGATTGCTCCAGTGGTTGCTGCCGTACAAGCATGCAGTGCGCCGGTAATCACCACCAGCGTCTCCGCGCCATTCCTGCCCACGGTCATCCGCATCGACCTGGCTCCCCTGCTCTCCGATCCGGAAAACAATCTTGACCTCGCTTCCATCCAAATCATCAGCGGCCTGCCCAGCGGGGCCACCGCCACCATTGAAGGAACGGAACTGGTCATCAACTACAACGGAATTCCCTTTCCAGGCAACGAGACCATTGTCCTTCAGGTGTGCGACCTTACCGGGCTCTGCACGCAAGAAACCCTGACCATCAACCTCTCCAGCGAAATCGGCATCTTCAATGCCATGTCGCCGAACAGTGACGGCAAGAATGAAACCTTCTTCATCGAAAACATCGACCTGCTGCCCGATACCCAAAAAAACAAAGTCACCATCTTCAACCGCTGGGGCAGTGTAGTCTTCGAAACAACCAACTACAACAATACCACCAACGTGTTCAAGGGCATTGGCAACAACGGCAGCGAGCTCCCGCCCGGCACCTACTATTACTCCATTGAATTTTCCAGCGGCGCCCCCAAGCGCACCGGATTCATCGCACTCCGAAAATAATCATCATGAAACCACTTACGCTAGTGCCCAATAGGACAAGGTCAGGCCAAATGATTTTGCGGACTTTTTGCATTCTGCATTTTACATTTTGCATTTTTCATTCCTCCCTCGCCCAGCAAGATCCCATCTACGCCTCCTACATGATGAACCCGCTGGCCATCAACCCCGCCTATGCCGGCAGCAACAACATGCTCAACGGCTCACTGCAGTACCGCACCCAGTGGGCCGGCCTCGATGCCAATCCCACGACCATCAACTTCTCAGCCCACACCTCCGCCTTCCGCAACCAGGTCGGCGCCGGCCTGATGGTGATTCAGGATAAACTCGGCGACACCAAGAACACCGAGTTCCAGGGCGTCTTCTCCTACAAAATTCCGGTCAAGAACGCATGGCTGTCGTTTGGCATGCAGACCGGCTTCATCCGCTACGAAACCGACCCGTCGTCGCTCACCATCCGCGATCCCGGAGACCCGGCGTTTGCCCAGCTCACGGAAACCAAATTCAATACCGGCGTTGGCGTTATTCTTAAAAGTGACAACTACATGCTCGGCATTTCCGTGCCGCGCCTCCTGCCGGCCACCGTCAGCCAGGGCGGGCAGTCGATCGAGCTTTACCAGCAGGCCTACTACCTCTTCGGATCGTACGCCTGGCTGCTGAACGAAAACATCCGCTTCAAACCCTCCGTGCTCCTGCGCGGCACCCAGGGAAGCCCGTTGTCGTATGACGTGAATGCGACCATGACCTACAAAGAGAAGTATACCGGCGGCATCTTTACCCGCAACTTCAACACCTACGGCCTTCTCGCTCAACTCATGGTCGACAAATTTCGCTTCGGCTATGTTTTTGAACTGCCGGTAGGTTCCTCCAACCTGAACTACACCACCCACGAAATCACCGTGGGGTTGGCTATGCCCGTGCTGTCGTTTCATGATCGGGCGATGAAGATTTACTAGAGCATCGGTATGAAAGCCTTCATCCCATTCTTCCTTTTTGTATTTCTTGGCATCGCTGCTGCGGGACAGTCGCTCTCGCCGGTAGTTGCTACAAGTGGCGATTACTATATTTCATCGGCGGGTTCGCTATCCTGGACGATCGGCGAACTGAGTACGGAGACATACCAAGCCGGTGGTCACGTACTCACGCAGGGATTCCAGCAGCCGCATGTGATGACGGTCACAGGTCTGAAGATCGATCCGGTCGTCTCCGCGTACCCCAACCCGGTACGCGAAACACTTTTTGTGAAGACCGGTGAGCCCGGCGAATACAGGTTGGAGATATTCAACCTGCAGGGGCAACGTGTGGTTGACTTATTGTCTCAAGGAACGACCACCGAATCAATGCATTTGATCGATGTGCGCGGCATCCGACCCGCCCTCTACCTCCTCCGCGTGACGCACTCCGGCAATGGGAGAAGCTCCGTCCACAAAATTGAAAAATACTGATGCTAAAATCGGCGACCATGAAAAAATCTACCTGTTTTCTTATCCTTCTTCTGGCATTCGCTCAGGTTTACGCGCAGGCCCCGCAGTCTTTCAAGTACCAGTCGGTCGCACGAAACGCATCGGGCAATTTGCTGGTCAACTCGAGCCTTGGTGTACGAATTTCCATCCGCGACTTGACTGCTTCCGGTACGATCGTATTCCGGGAAACACACAGCGTAACCACCAACGAGTTCGGGCTCTTTGCCGTTTCCGTGGGAGCAGGTACTGTGATTAGTGGAAATTTCCCGGGAATCGACTGGGGAGGCAGTGCCAAATTCCTAGAGGTGGAAGTTGACTTCTCCGGTGGTACCTCCTACCAAAGCATGGGCGCCTCCCAATTGTTGAGTGTGCCGTATGCATTGTATGCAGCGAATGGACCTCAAGGGCCTGCCGGTGCCCAAGGTCCCCCGGGGCCTGCGGGAATCCAGGGGCCTGCAGGCGCGGCGGGTCTGAATGTCCTTAGCGGCGCGGTCAACCCGACAGCGGGAATTGGTGTGTACGGCGAATTCTATATCAATACAATGACGAACACATTGTT
>JAYRXB010000211.1:0-5030 GCA_041917735.1 Cyclobacteriaceae bacterium | reverse complement strand
GATCCACCTATACGATTCAGGATGTGGAGGAATCGCTCGATGATCCCGTGTTTGTTAAGCGACTGAATGAGAATGGGGCGGACTTATTGCCGGCTTTTGCAACCCAGGTAGCCCGGAACAAGATGCTGGAATTGGATTACCTGAATACGTACCATATGGTGCGGAATGACCTGTATACGATTATTCCCTACCAATCGAAATCCTTTAACCGTGGTCATGATGGCAGTGGAAACAGAACGACGGTCAGCGGCCGGTACCTCCATGCCAATACGGATTTCCTGAATGCTCCGAATCCCTTTCAGCTTGTAGAATTTTCACCGGATAAGGTGGATTATTCCATTCATAAGCAGCATTTCCGGAATTGGAAGCATACCGGCAAACTGCTGTTGTGGAAATTGAAGTTGTTGGGATTGGTAGTGGCCTTTACCGATAAATGGCGTGGAAGGAAGTAGGGGGATAGCGGCCGTGATTGTGCTTCCCCACCTGAAGCCGGGAGGCGCCGAACGCACGGCGGTAGAGCTTGCCAATTACATGGCTGGCCAGGGAGATCACGTGACGATCTTGTTAATGTACCGGGAAGAAATCTTCTTTGATGTTTCTCCTTCCGTACGCATTATTCAGCCGGAGTCAGGAAGATCGCCATGGGGCAAGTATCTCAATACGCTGAGGGTTGTTCTTTACCTGCGCAGTTCACTGAAAGCGATTCAACCGGATGTGATATTTTCCATAGGCTATATGGCACTTACGCTGATGGCGTCACTGGGCCTGTCTGCCAAAGTCATTCTATCCGGACGGAGCAGCCCGGACAGGGTGCGCTTCCCCGAATCACGGGTGATGAACGCACTATACAAAACCGCGCATCACCTCCTTCGTTCAAGAGTGAATGGCATTATCGCCCAGACGCAGTTGGCGGCATCGCGCTACGCAAAGACGTACCGGTGTCCCGTGGTGGTCATACCCAATTTTCTGCGTGTGCTTTCGGAGACGAGGCCGGAGAAGCGCGATCAGATCGTAACCGTAGGGCGTTGCAGCAAAGAAAAGGGGCAGCACTTCTTGCTCGAGGCTTTTGCGCGACTTCGGGCCCGCGGATGGCGATTGGTGGTGGTCGGGGATGGCCCTGAGCGAGGCGAATTGCAGCAGTTGGCAGAGAAGCTCCGCATCCAGGAACGCGTTTTCTTTGCCGGGTTTCAAAAGGATGTCGACGCATACCTTGCTGAAAGCAGGATTTTCGCTTTCACCTCGCTTCATGAAGGATATCCAAACGCCTTGCTGGAAGCGATGGCCACCCCGTTGCCTTGCGTGAGTTTTGATTGTGTGGCCGGGCCATCTGACCTGATTCGGGATGGAGAAAACGGCTTCTTGGTTCGTGTTGGAGATGTGGATCAACTGGCCATGCGTCTGCAGCAGTTGGTTGATGACGGGGAGCTCCGTCAATCGCTGGCATCACGGGCGGCCGAAAGAAAGCAGATTCATCAGATTGATAGGATAGCTGGACAATACAGAGGATTCTTTACAGGGATATTGACAAAACAGAAATGATCGCAGTAACAGGAGGATTAGGCTTCATTGGCAACGAGCTGGTCAGGCAATTGATGAAATCCGGGGCCGAGGTTTCCGTCATCGACAACTTGAATCGCCAGGCGCCACGAATCGAAGACCTGCGTTCCGTGGCTACGTTCCACATCGACATCACCGATCATGAGAAACTGGCAGGCTGGCTGCGAACGAACCGGGTTGACGTGCTCTTCCACCTGGCCGCTATCCACTACATCCCGGAGTGTAACGAAAACCCGGAACGAACCTTGCGGGTAAATGTGGAAGGTACCCAATCCGTACTTCGTGCGGCCGCTGCCGGAGGGGTAAGGCAGGTGGTTTTTGCGTCCTCGGGAGCTGTGTATGCCGACCAAAGTGAGCAACTGCGCGAATCTTCTCCCATTGGCCCCGTGGACATCTATGGGCAAAGCAAGTGGTTCGGCGAAAAGTTATGCGAATTGGCCGTTGAACTCTATGGACTCAATGTGGTGATTGCCCGACTCTTTAATAACTACGGGCCGCGCGAGACCAATCCGCACATCATTCCGGAGATCCTAAAACAGTTGCGCACGGGAAATCACCTCACGTTGGGAAGAATTGACACGGTTCGGGACTACATCCATGTTTCCGACTGTGCGGAGGCGCTTCGGCGGCTGGCGGCGGCACGCATAGCAGGCATTGCGCGCGTCAATGTGGCAACGGGCCAGGGCCATACCGTGGCGGAACTGATTGATATCCTGGGGGGGCTAACCGGTAAGCACATTACGGTGACCCACGACACAAGCCGGGTTCGCAAGTTTGATAAGCTCACACAAGTCGCATCCATCGATGAATTGATACGCCTGACATCGTGGAGGCCGGCCATGACCATGAGGGAAGGATTGCGTGACTTGGTTCAATTTGAAGGGTTGCCTGCAGTATGAAGTCTCCCCGAAAACGAATCGCCATCATCTTCAACTTCAGCCAGGGTTGGATGGGAGGAATCATCTATGTGATTAACCTGGTCAATGCGCTGGATCTTCTTGACGAAGCAGAGCAACCGGATGTTGTGGTGTACTATAATCCGAACCTGAAACGGTTTCTGCAGGACATTACCTATCGCCGTGCCGAATTCGTGCCCTGGACTTTCCCGCCTTTTTGGAAGGGCTACCCGATGTCTTGGCTGACCGGCAGGAACTTCTTTATCCAGGACCTGATCGCCCGAACACCGGTGGATGGTATCTATCCCTTCAATGACCTGCCGGTTCGGCAACGGGAGGGCGAGCCCCGGGTCGTGGGCTGGTTTCCAGACCTGCAACACCGGTTTTATCCGGATTTCTTCTCCCGACGCCAGTGGTGGATGCGCGAGATCCGCCTTCGCATCCTGTTAATGAATGTGTCGCGATTGGTGGTCTCGAGTGACGATGTAAAGAAGCATTTCGCCGAGCTTTACCGAATTCGCCCATCGGTAGCATTCCATGTACTTCATTTCGCTTCCAGGGTTTCGGTTGAAAATGACACGATAGACGATGTCCGCAAACACTATCGGTTGCCGGAGTCCTACTTTATCGTTTCCAACCAGTTTCATCGCCACAAAAATCACCCGGCAGTGATTCGGGCACTGGCACTGTTGAAGGAGGCTAACTGCCGCCCAAGCGTCGTCTTTACGGGGAAGGTGAAAAACTCCGGTAATGAAGCCTATGTAAGCGAGTTTTATGCACTGATCGAGTCGCACGGACTGGAGCAGCAGGTATTTGTTCTGGATGTGATTCCGAGGGAACATCAATTGGTGATAATGAAGCACGCCCGTGCCGTCATCCAGCCCAGTTTATTCGAGGGATGGAGTACAGTGGTCGAAGACGCCATCTCCCTGGGTGTACCGGTACTGGCCAGCAGCCTGCCGGTCAACCAGGAACAGCTGGGGCCGGAGGGCTACTACTTTGATCCTGCACGCCCGGAGGACCTCGCAGACCTGGTTAAGCGCTTTATGACAGAGAACCTGACGATGCGGTATGAGCCCATTGAAGACCGCGTTCGTCGGTTTGCCCGTTCGTTCCTCGCGATTTTTGACAAATGAGTGCAGCAAGCGACCGAATTGTATTTGTAAATCAGAACGCCGGGTACCTGATGATCGATATCATTCATGCGCACCTGGAAAAATATACGCAGGTCACCCTGATCACGGGCCGACTGATTGAACGGGATGTGCCACTGGATGCGCGCGTTCGGGTCAGAAAGATCGTGGAGTACCGCAGGAACAGTACGCTCCAGCGACTGTGGACGTGGGGCGTGGGGTTTCTTCAGATTGCCTGGCTGATCAAAACCCGGCACCGGAATGATCACCTTTACCTGGTGTCGAACCCGCCCTTAACGGGTTTTCTTCCGCTAATCTGCCGAAATCCTTTTTCGCTCTTGATCTTTGATGTCTACCCGGAAACGCTAGTGGCTTACCGTGTACTTGGAGAGCAATCTTTCGTGGCGCGATGGTGGCATAGGGTGAATGCCCGCGTGTTTCCCCGTGCAAATAAAGTCTTTGTGCTGAGTGAAGGGATGGCTTCACGGATCGCGCGGTATGTTGCGCGGCCACGAATCGTCGTGGCTCCGCTGTGGACGCACCCGGTTAAGCCGGGTACCCGGGGTGATGAGAATCCATTTGTGGCGGCCAATGGACTGCAGCATAAATTCATTGTACTGTATTCTGGCAACTATGGGCGAACCCATAACCTTGATTTGCTGATTCGGGCCGCCAGCCACGTAGATGACCCAAGGGTGGCTTTTGTTTTTGTCGGTGACGGTGAGTACAAGAGCCACCTCATGCGGGAAGTCGAGTCGAGCGCAATGACGCATTGTCACTTCATTCCCTGGCAACCACCGGCCATGCTTCCCCATATGTTGTCAGCCGCCAGCCTGGGTGTTGTGGCGTTGGATGGCAAGGCCTCTTCGCTTAGTGTTCCCAGCAGGGTGTTTAATTTCCTGGCAGCATCAACGCCCCTGCTTTGCCTGGCGCAGCCTGAATCTGAATTGGCAATGTTAATTCTCAACAACGGTTGCGGGGCTTGTTTCCACGGAGATGATTCCGCCCCGGTAGCCGGGTACATCCGTTCCTTGTTGGACGATGAAGGGAAACTGAATCAACTCCGAGGCCTAGCCCTGACGGCCTCGCTGAGGTATACTCCGGAGAACGCGAAATCATTCGTGGCATGAATACGAAGGTGCTTTACCGGGAGCTGAAACGATCACTGGATTTGGTTTTCGCCTTGCTGGGTCTACTTGTGCTTAGCCCGATTATGCTGCTAATCTGGTTACTCTTGCGCGGGTCGTTGGGGGTTGATCCGGTCTTCCGGCAGCAACGCGCCGGCTTGAGGGGGAAGACGTTCCTGTTGCTTAAGTTCAAGACGATGAAGGATACCCGTGATGACGCCGGAGTATTGCTTCCCGACAAGGACAGGCTTACCCGGGTTGGCAAATTTATTCGATCCACATCGTTGGATGAACTGCCGCAGTTTATCAATGTGATT
>JAYRXB010000210.1:0-12650 GCA_041917735.1 Cyclobacteriaceae bacterium | reverse complement strand
TGATCTCGTTGTCGTTGGACGACCGGGTGATGCTGCCATGGTGGATGGTGCTGCGGATGTGCTGCCCGGCGATACCGACGTTGACGACGCCGATATCGATGCCCGACATGTCGCTGGCTTCCTTGACGGCCTTCTCAATGGCAAGCACCGTTTTGTCGATGTTGGTCACAATGCCCTTAATGACCCCCTCCGACTCGGCCTTGCCCATTCCGAGTACTTCAAGTTTTCCGTACTCGTTCTTGCGGCCTACAATCGCACAAATCTTTGTTGTGCCGATATCGAGGCCTACGACTATTTTTTCCTTTTCCATAGCTAAAAACGTGGTTTAGTGGTTGTTTAAAAAGTGGTTTCTATTTGTGGTTTATCGTGCAATGATTTGTCCTTCGTACGTGAGGTTTACCTTCTCATAGCGGGTCCAGCCTTTTTGAGGGAGGATATCCTTGTAGAAGACCATCAGCTTGCGCAGTTTGTCTTCATAGTTGTCGGGCGAACCAAACTCTACCACCTGGCCGGTGACCTGCGGATAGATGGTAATTTCACCCCGTGAATTCAGGTCCATCTGCGCTACCTGGGCCGTCCAGAAGGAATCGTCGAGCACATACTCGATCATCTCCTTCAACTTCTGGCCGGTCTCCGTTTTCGTAAGGTTGCCGGCCTCCACCATGGGCTTCATGCCCTTGCCGCTCAGGATCATGACACGCG
The DNA here is from genome assembly GCA_041917735.1 of Cyclobacteriaceae bacterium. GTDB lineage: Bacteria > Bacteroidota > Bacteroidia > Cytophagales > Cyclobacteriaceae > ELB16-189. Next base: position 11,948 of record JAYRXB010000210.1, on the reverse strand, counting down.
CGGAGAACTTGTCCGACACACTCATGATCACACCGTCCTCAGCCACATATGCATCCGGAGCATCATCCTGCACGATACGGGCCATCGGTCGGCGCAACTCCACACGAACGATCAGGTTTCCCTTGAGGTCACCATAGAGCTCCGCATCCTGGATGTGGCGATCCAGGAGCAGCGTCTTCTCAATGGCACGCAAGTCGATGCGGTTGATGGCGGTTCCTTTCAGGGATGGTGTGCTTTGTTCAACCAGTCGCGCTACATCGGCTTCATCCATGAAATGGTTGTCGTGTATGTTCTCCAGTTCTACCACCACGTTGGTGCAGAGCACGCCGCCCTGCTTGCGTTCGCTGAATGCAATGAGGAAGAAGACCAGGATCAATCCCAGCGCTATGCGTATTTCGTGCCGTATGGAGAATTTAAGCTTCATAGCGCTTGCTGAGCATTTTTCGGATGGGTTTTACAAATAGGTCAATGTCACCGGCACCCACGGTAGCCACCACGTCCAGGTCCATGGCATCGAGTGTCGACAGCAGGTCCTTCTTGGAAGTCTTGATTTTCACCGGGCAAGTCAATTCGTTGAATATGAGGTCCGCGGTGACACCCGGCAGCGGCAACTCACGGGCAGGATATATCTCCAGCAGAATAACTTCATCCGCCAGGCTGAGGCTCTTGGCAAAACCATCGGCGAAGTCGCGCGTGCGGGTAAACAGGTGCGGCTGAAAAATCACCGTCAGCTTGCGGCCTTCGTACATCGCCCGCAAGGACCGCAGGAAGGCTTCAATTTCGGCGGGGTGGTGTGCATAGTCATCAACAAACACACAACCGTTCCTGTTGTACACCATCTCAAAGCGACGCTTGACACCCTTGAAGGAGGCAAGCGCTTCACGGATCACGTCGGGGCTGATGTCGAGGTGCCGGACTGCGAGTATGGCCGCTACGGCATTTTCCACGTTATGGAAGCCAGGGACGCCAAGCTTTATGGATTCGATCTTCTGGCCTTTGCCCTGAAAATCGAAGGAAAAAAACCCGCTGTTGGCGGTGACGTTGCCGGCAAAAAAGTGCCCCTGGTTCAATCCATACGTCGTCACGGAAATATTCTTGTTTGCTTCGGCCAGGCTAGCCACCGTGTGGTGAATGGCCAGACTGCCCTTTGGTTCAATCTGAGCAATGAACTGACGGTAGGCTTCCAGCATGGTAGCGTGGTCGCCATAGATGTCGAGGTGATCCGGGTCCGCCGATGTCACCACTGCCGCGTGGGGATGAAGCCGCAGGAAGGAACGATCAAACTCGTCGGCCTCGGCCACCACGATCGTCTCCTTCGAAACTTCACCGTTCATGACCAGGTTGGAGTCATAGTTTACGGTGATGCCACCCAGGAAGGCCACCATGTTGCGGTCGGCCGTCTTGAGGATGTGGGCTACCATCGAAGAGGTAGTCGTCTTGCCGTGTGTGCCGGCTACCGCCAGCGTATGGTAGTCTTTCGAGATCAGCCCGAGAACTTCCGACCGTTTCAGAATGGTAAACTGCTGGTCCTTCAGGTAATTGAATTCTGCGTGGTCTTTGGGGATCGCAGGGGTAAAAATGACCAGCGTTCGTTCCTTGGTGATGTAGCCAGGAATGAATTCAACTTTGTCTTCAAAATGAAGCTCCATCCCCTCCTCGAGCAGCTCGTGGGTGAGCGGCGTGGGTGTACGGTCGTAGCCGGCGATGCGAAGGCCCTTCTTCTTGAACCAGCGGGCCAGGGCGCTCATGCCAATGCCGCCAATACCGAGGAAATAGATGCTATCGTAGTCACTGAATCTCATGCAATCAGTTTTTCGATTTCATTTACGATGTCCTGCGCGGCATGCGGGCGACCCAGCGTTCCGATCTGCCGGCTGAGTTGCTCGCAACGGGCGCTATCTGCCATCAGGGAGAGCACTTCACCGGTTAGTTTCTCCCGGGCTTCTTTGTCTGCGATCATGACGGCCGCATTCTCCTTCACCAGTGCCATCGCATTCTTCGTCTGGTGGTCCTCCGCAACATTGGGGGAAGGCACCAGCACGGCAGGCTTGCCGGTAAGGCAGAGCTCAGAAATGGAAAGGGCACCGGCACGGGATACCACGACGTTGGCGGCGGCATAGGCCAGGTCCATTTCACGGAGAAAATCATACAACCGGACCTTGCGAAGATCCTTGTCTGCTACCTGCGCCTTCACACTCTCGTAGTATACCTTTCCGGTCTGCCAGATCACCTGGACATTCGCACCGATGAGCCGGTCGAGGCCAGCCAACACGCTTTCGTTAATGGTACGGGCGCCGCCGCTGCCGCCCAGCACCAACAACGTCTGATCCTTGTCGGAGAAACCAAAGTGCTGAAGCGCCTGCGGGCGTTTTGCGGCCACATCCAGAATGTCTTTACGAACTGGATTTCCCGTCATTACAATTTTGCTGGCGGGGAAATACGCCTCCATGCCCGGGTAGGCTACGCAAATGCGCTGGACTTTTCCTGCCAGTTGCTTGTTGGTAAGCCCGGCATAGCTATTCTGTTCCTGGAGCAGCGCCGGTACACCCATGCGCGTCGCTGCCAGCATGAGCGGCCCGCTGGCATACCCGCCGGTACCTACCGCGGCGTGCGGGCGGAAGTTCTTCACAATCCTGCGCGCCTTCCACAAGCTGGCGATCAACTTGAACGGGAACATCAGGTTGGACAGTGTCAGCTTGCGCTGCAGCCCGGCGATCCACAAGCCGATAATCTTGTATCCTGCCTCGGGCACACGAACCATTTCCATCTTCCCCTCAGCACCGACAAAAAGAATTTCGGCATCGGGGTATCGCTCGCGAAAGGCATTTGCAATGGCAACAGCCGGGAACACGTGGCCTCCGGTGCCGCCGCCGCTGATGATGAGGCGATATGGTTGCTGCGTACTCACGCGGCCTTGGCTTGAACGTTTTTACCTTCTTCTCCGCTGTTGGCCTGGCCCCAGTTTTCTTCCTGCTCGCCACGGCTTACGCTGAGGATAATGCCTACCGACAGACCGGTGAACAGCATCGCGGTTCCACCCATGCTGACCAGGGGTAGCGGCTGGCCGGTGATGGGACCAAGCCCCACCACGACACCCATGTTGACCATAGCCTGGCAGACCAGATCGAAACTCAATCCGGCCGAAAGCAAGCCACCGAATGCACGCTCAGAGTTGTAGGCCGCCTTCATGCCGCGATGCAGGAGGATGAGGTAGAGCAGGAGTACTACAACGCCTCCAACCATGCCGTACTCTTCAATGACAATGGCATAGACGAAATCCGAATAGGGATGCGGAAGGATATTGCGCTGGTCGCTGTTGCCGGGGCCTTTGCCGAACACCCCACCGGTAGCTACGGCGATGCGGGCGTGCTTGGCCTGGAAGGGCAACTCCGTGCCGTTGATAAAGCTCAGGATACGATTCTTGGCTGTCTCTCCGCGTACGCCGAATTTGAGGGCAACGGCGCCAGCCAGGAGGCCGATCAACACGAGCATCGCGAGGTACTTCACGGGAACGCGGCCGATAAACATCACCAGCATGCAGGTAGCGAAGAGCAGCATGGCGGTCGACAGGTTGGTGAGCGCGATGAGCCCGCAGATGATACCGCACCAGATGAGCATCGGTATCAACGACTCCTTGATATCGTCAATGTTCTGCTGCTTCTTGGAAAGCATGCTGGCGAGGTTGATGATCAGCGCCAGGCTCGCAAAGTCAGAAGGCTGAAACGATGTGTTGATGATCGGCAGGGTGATCCAACGGGCAGCGTCGTTGATCGTCGTTCCGTTGGTGAAGGTATAGACCAGCAAGGGTACACTCACCCAGAGTGCCAGGCGCGAGAGTTTGGAGTAATAGCGGTAGTCAATCTTGTGGCCGATCCACATGGCGCCGAGACCCAGAAAGACCATGAAGGTGTGCTTCACGAGGTACATCTCCGGCGCCACGGTGCGCTTGTACGCCAGTGTTCCGATAGAGCTGTATACCACCAGGATGCTGATCATCGACAACGCGAAGACCACGGCCCAGATTACCGGGTCTCCCTGCAGGTTGTTGTCAGCCCATTCCTTGATCTTTTTCATACCCTCAGGCATTTACGTGTTCTTTCTCCTCTTTCAAGCGTTGCACCGCCTCGCGGAACTGATTTCCGCGGTCGATGTAGTTTTTAAACAAGTCGAAGCTGGCACACGCCGGTGACAGCAGCACCACATCTCCCGGCTTGGCTTCTTCCAGCGCCAACCGTACCAGTGCGGGCACATCCTGTGTTTCGAGAACCTTGGGCACAACCGGCGAAAAGAAGCGCTTCAACTTCTCGTTGTCCTTGCCGAGGCAGATAAGTGTCTTCACTTTCTTCTTCACCTCATCCTTGATCAGGCTATAGTCGTTGCCCTTGTCCTGCCCGCCAGCGATCCAGATCAGCGGCTGCGTATAGCTGCCGAGCGCATAAATGACAGAATCGACATTGGTCGCCTTCGAGTCGTTCACAAACTCAACTCCGTTGATGGTGCCGACCGATTCCAGCCGGTGCGGGGCATTCTTGAATGTCTTCAAGCCCTCGCGGATAGCCGCATCGGGCACCTTGGCCAGGTAGGCCGCAGAGACAGCGGCCATCGTGTTGACCAGGTTGTGTGATCCTTTCAGCGTGGTGTCTGCTTGCGCTATCTTGAATGATTTCTTTCCGAACTGGAAGACCATTTTCTTGCCGTCGTAGCGCGCGGTCGTGATGGCCTCCGGGTCGAGGGATATTTCCACGCGGTAGGCCTCAGTCGACCGTTGGCGCGCCTCTTCGCCCGAAATCTTGTCGTCAACGAAGTACACGAAATAGTCCTTCGACGTCATGTTCTTGATCAGCTTGAACTTGCTGTTGACGTAGTTGGCCATCTTGTGGTCGTAGCGGTCCAGGTGATCGGGGGTAATGTTGAGCAGGATGCCGATGTGCGGATGAAACTTCTTGGTGCCGTCGAGCTGAAAGCTGCTGATCTCGAGTACATACCAGTCGTATTCAGCTGCAGCCACCTTGCGGGCCAGGCTTTCACCGACGTTGCCGGCCAGGCCTACGTTCAGTCCTGCCGTCTTCAGCAGGTGATAGGTCAATAGCGTTGTGGTGGTCTTGCCGTTGGTTCCCGTGATGGCAATGATTTTACCCTTGATGTAGCGGCAGGCAAATTCGATCTCGTCGATGACGGCGATCTTCTTGGCCTTGGCCTTCTTCACGATGTCTGTTTTCTTCGGAATGCCCGGGCTCTTGATGATGAGGTTGGCTTCGAGAACTTTCTCTTCCGTGTGGCCACCTTCCTCAAAGGCGATACCCTGGGCTACGAGGTCGTTGCGGTACGCGTCGGCCAGCTTTCCCGAGTCGGACACGAAGACTTCATATCCCTTGGCTTTTGCCAGGATGGCAGCGCCAGTGCCGCTCTCTCCTCCTCCCAATATGACGATGCGTTCGGTCATGCGTTAACGGAGTTTAAGGGTTGCGAGCGTGAGAATAGCGAGCAGGATGCCAACGATCCAAAAACGGGTCACGATTTTGGCTTCGGGTATATTCTTCTTCTGGTAGTGATGATGAAGCGGAGACATCAGGAAAATCCGGCGCCCTTCACCGTACTTCTTCTTGGTGTACTTGAAGTACGAGACTTGCATGATCACCGACAGGTTTTCCACGAGCAGGATACCACACAACAGCGGAATCATCAGCTCCTTGCGCACGGCGAGCGCCACCACGGCAATGATGCCCCCCAGCGACAAGCTTCCGGTGTCGCCCATGAATACCTGGGCCGGGAATGCGTTGTACCAGAGGAAACCGAGGCATGCACCTACGAAGGCAGTGCAAAAGATCACAAGCTCCCCGAGGTTGGGGATGTACATGATATTCAGGTAGGCACTGAAGTCAACCCGGCCGGAGAGGTAGGCAAAGATGGCCAGTGTCAAACCAATGATGGCGCACGTTCCCGCCGCGAGGCCGTCAATGCCGTCGGTGATGTTTGCGCCATTGGAAACAGCCGTGACGATCAGCACAACGATCAGGGAATAGACAATCCAGGTATAGTTCGCATCGATAAAGGGCAGGACCCTGCTGTAATCCAGTTCGTTGTTCTTAAGGAAAGGTACCGTCGTTGTCATCGACTTCACGTGCTTCATGGCCGGCGTGGCCTCGGGAGCAGTGGCCGTTGATTCCACCACCACATCGGTTGTCACCCGTTCACCGATCACCACCTCGTCGCTGAAGTAAAGGGTAAGTCCAACGATCAACCCGATGGATACCTGGCCGACTATTTTGAAGCGCCCAGCGAGTCCTTCCTTGTTCTTCCGGAATACCTTGATGTAGTCGTCCAGGAAGCCGATCAACCCCAGGCCGACCGTGGTAACGATGAGCAGCACCACGTAGATGTTGTCAAGTTTGGCGAAGAGCAGTGTAGGTACCAGGATTGCGGCCAGGATGATCAATCCGCCCATGGTAGGCGTCCCCTTCTTCTGCATCTGCCCTTCCAGGCCCAGGTCGCGGATATCCTCTCCCACCTGCTTCTTGCGGAGATACCCGATCAGTTTTTCGCCGAAGGTGATGGTTATCAACAACGACAATACGGCTGCTGCCCCGGCGCGGAAAGAAATGTATTGAAATACACCTGCGCCGGGGAAGTCAAACTGTTGGTCGATATAGTTGAAAAAATAGTACAGCATTAATCCTAGTTGGCAAACATTTTAAGCATCCGAGCTACAACCTCGCGGTCATCAAACGGGCGCTTCACTCCCTTCACTTCCTGGTAAGTTTCATGCCCTTTGCCGGCGATGAGGATGATGTCCTTCTCCTTGGCCAGCATGCAGGCGGTCTTGATGGCCTCTTCGCGATCCACCATCACCAGGGTCTTCTTGGCATCCGCCGGACCTACGCCCTGCTGCATCTCGCGAATGATCTCTTTCGGATCTTCATCGCGGGGATTATCGGAGGTGAATATGACCTTATTGGAATACTTGCAGGCGATTGCGGCCATGAGCGGACGCTTCGTCTTGTCACGGTTGCCACCACAACCGACTACCGTGATGACCTGTTCGGCGCCGCTCCGGAAATTGGTGATTGTCTCCAGCACATTCTTCAAGGCATCCGGGGTGTGGGCGTAATCCACGATGGCCGTAAACTTGGTTCCCGGCATCACGCGCTCAAAACGGCCGACCGCACCACCCAGGGAAGAAAGGCGTAGCAGCACGTCTTCCGTTTCTTCACCCAGCAACACGGCCGCCGAGTAAACGGCCAACAGGTTGTAGGCATTGAAGTCGCCAATGAGCCGGAACCATACGTTGCGGTTGTCGATCGTCAACTCCAGCCCATCGAGCGAATTGGTGACAATCTTCGTGCGATAGTCCGCCATCTTCTTGATGCCGTAGGTGTACTTCTTTGCCTTGGTATTCTGAAGCATGACCATCCCACGCTTGTCGTCGACGTTGACGACGGCAAAAGCATCGGATGACAACCCGTCGAAAAAGATCTTCTTTGCCCGGATGTAACTCTCGAAGGTGCGGTGATAGTCGAGGTGATCGTGGGTGATGTTGGTAAACAGGGCGCCGGTAAAGTGAAGGCCTTCGATACGCCCCTGGGCACAGGCGTGCGAGCTCACTTCCATGAACGCGTGTGTGCAACCCTCCCCCAGCATCTGTGTCAGTAACTGGTTGATCTGGATAGGGTCAGGCGTGGTGTGCGTGGCCGGCATTACCTTGTCAACGATGCGGTTTTCTACCGTGGACAGCAACCCGCACTTCTTGCCCATGGCGGTAAAGAGCTGGTACAGCAACGTAGCCACCGTTGTCTTTCCATTGGTACCTGTCACGCCGACCAGCTTCAGTTTCCGGGAAGGGTTTCCAAAAAAATTGCCACAGATTACTCCCAGTGCCAGCGTGGTATCCTTCACCGTCACATAGGTAATGCTGTTGTTGGTGCTCTCCGGAAGTTGTTCACAAACAACGACCGTTGCCCCGAGAACGATCGCCTTGTCGATGAAGGCATGGCCGTCGGCTTGCGTACCGCGCACGGCGACGAACACAAAGCCGGGCTCCGCCTTGCGGGAGTCAAAGGCAACGCCCTTGACATCAAGGTTCATGTCACCCACCGTGGAGGTGATGCGTACGTTGTACAATATGTCGCGAAGTTCGGCCATCAGCTGAGTTGCAGGTAAATCCGGGCTCCTTTTGAAATGCGCGTCCCGGGTGAAAGTGACTGTTCAGTGACACGTCCGCGACCGTTGACGGATACGCGCAGGCCGCTCTTCTCGAGGAGGTAGATCGCGTCGCGCAACGTCATACCCTGGACATCCGGGACCAGCCCTTTGATCACCGGATTCTTGCGCCACACCACCGCGTTGCCATTCTTGACGGCCTTGATCCATTCCTCCTCGGTTGTAGAATGGTTCGAAATACCGAGCTCATTGCAGAGCATCGTCAGTTCGTCCTGCTTGCCGGCGCGAATGGTCGGGAAGACACCCGCTTCAGTAACGGCCTTCTTCTCCATGGCCATGTGCAACTGCAGGTCGCGGGAATAGATATTGTCGGCGATGCGCTTGAAAACCGGGCCCGCCACACTGTTTCCATATTGATAAACACCACGCGGGTTCTTCACCAGCACGATGCAGGAATACTTCGGCGCATGGGCCGGAAAGTAACCGACGAAACTGGTCAGGTACTTTTTGGCATAACGTCCATTTTCCAGAATCTGCGCCGTACCGGTTTTGCCGGCAATGCGGTAATGGGCATTCTTGAGGTTCTCCGCCGTGCCCCGATCCACGACTCCTTCCAGGAGGAGTCGCAACTGGTTTAAGGTCTTGTTGGAGCAGATCTTGGAATTGAGAACTTCCGTCTCAAATTCTTCCACCACTTCGTCGGCCTTCGTGATACGCTTGACGATGATCGGCTTGATCATTTTCCCATCGTTGGCTACGGCGTTGTAGAGGGCGAGCGTGTGCATGGGACTCATTTCAAACCCGTACCCGTAGGCCATCCACGGGAGCGTGATGCCGCTCCAATCCTTGTCCTTGGGGCGGGGTATCTTCGGCATCGACTCGCCGGTGATCTGCAGGCCGAGGGGCTTCGAGAGCTGCAGTTGGTCGGCATAGTCAACAAACTTCTGCGGCTTCAGCCCAAAATGCTTGTCCACGAGCTTGGCCATGGCAATGTTGGATGACACCTCAAAAGCTTGTTGCACGGAGATGGTGCCGTATCCCCCATCTTCGTGATCGCGGACTTTGATTTTGTAGAAGGTGTACTCGCCGTTGCCCGTCTCGATCTTGTCGCTGAGCTGAACGCCCGTCTCCTCCAGCAGCGCCATCATGGTTACCAGCTTGTAGGTCGAGCCCGGCTCAAAGTTCCCGCCGATGGCGTGGTTGAATTTCTCCACATAATCGCCTTGCCCATCGCTGCTCAGGTTGGAGATGGCTTTGATTTCACCCGTCTTTACTTCCATCACCACCACGGTGCCTTCATCGGCATTGTGGCTCTTCATGGCGTCGTAGAGTGCCGTTTCGGCCACATCCTGAAGGTTGATATCGAGGGTCGTCTGGATATCGAGGCCGTCAATGGACTTGATGTTATTGGCATCAAACACGGGCTTCCAGGTACCGCCGGCAATTTTTTGAAAGAGTGCTTCACCATCCTGGCCGCCCAGGGCATTCTCGAAACTGTACTCCAGTCCGGCGCCGTTGCCGTTCTCATTGACAAACCCGATCGTGCGTCGGCTCAGGTGGCTGAAAGGCCGGTAGCGCACTTCCATCTTTTCGAAGAGCACACCGCCGCGCAGCCTGCCTTCCCGGAAGATGGGCCACGATGACATTTCCTTTTTTGCCTGGTAGTTGATCTGCTTGCGGTTGATGACGATGTATTGCTTGTCGGTCTTGCGCGCATCGATGATCATCCGTTTGTAGTCGGTGGCCGAACGATCCTTGTAGTAGCGTGACAGCAGCCAGGCCAGTGAATCGATGCCTTCCCGGAAAATTTCCTCTTTGACCAAGGTGGGGTCCATCGCCACTTTGTAGAAGGGCAGCGACGTGGCCAGCAGGCTTCCGTTGTCGGAGTAGATATTTCCGCGTGTGGCCTTGACTTTCTTGTAGTCAAACGAAATGTCGTTGCCCATCTTGGTCCACTTCTCACCTTCCACAAACTGGATGTGGCTCACCTTGGCGGCTACACAGACGGCGAAGATCACCACGGCCAGGAAAGCCAGGCGTACACGGATCAGTATGGATTTCTTAATATTCAATCTTCTACAACAATTTTTGTCGGCGGTTTGAGACTCTCCTTCAATCCCATGGCCTTCACCTTACGGGCTACTTCGCTCTGCTTGCTGGCAAACATGAGGTCCGACTTCAGGGTGGTGTAATCCGCGCGGAGGTCTTCCACTTCCGACTGCACATGATCAATCCGGCGGACGGTCTTCTCGGCGTAGTGGGTGTTGCTGATGTAGAGCAGGCCCAGGAACATGACGAAGAGGATCTTGGGGAGGTACTGGACGGGGAAACCTTCTTCGAAATAGTTTTCCAGCTTGAGCCGGCGCTCAATCCCGGAAAAGAGCGTAGGACCGCCACCGGAGGGCGCCTTTTCCCTCGGCTGGTTGCCGCGCTCGGGTTCAATTCTGAATTTGTTCTCTCCCATGGTTGCCTACTTTCTTCGTTCGCCTATTCTCAGTTTAGCGCTACGTGCTCGTGCATTTTGTCCTACTTCTTCCGGTGAGGCCTCCATCGGTTTTCGGTTGACCGGGTCAAACGGCCTCACGACGTTTCCGAAAAAGTCCTTTTCCTGCTCGCCAAACACCTTGCCTGTGGCCAGGTAGTTTTTCACCATCCGGTCTTCGAGGCTGTGGTAGCTCATGACCACGAGTCGACCGCCGGGCTGGATCACTTCGCCGCTTTGGTGCAAAAAATCTTCGAGCGCCTGCATCTCTTCGTTCACTTCGATGCGGAGCGCCTGAAACACCTGGGCGAAGTATTTATTTTCTTTTCCCCGGGGGGCGATGGTCTGCAAGGCTTCCTTGAGGTCGAGTGTCGTTACCAGCTTTCGCTGGGCCCGAGCATTGACCACCGCGCGGGCGGCCGTTCGCGCATTCTTCAATTCCCCGTACATGCCGAAAAGCTTGTGCAGCTTTTCCTCGGCGTACGTATTGAGAATGGTGGCGGCGGTGATTTTCCCTCCGGTATCCATCCGCATATCGAGCGGACCGGCAAACCGGGTGGAAAACCCGCGCTCGGGCGAGTCAATCTGGTGCGAGGAAACCCCGAGATCGGCCAGTATGCCATTGACCCGGGTGACCCCATGGAGCTTCAGGTACTGTTTGAGGTACCGGAAATTCGCCTGACAAAATGTAAAAGAACGATGCGTTATCTTCTGTGCCTCTTGCGCGGCATCTTCATCCTGATCGAAGCTGATGAGCCGTCCGCCCTTCAGTTGCGCGAGAATCGCCATGCTGTGACCGCCACCGCCAAAGGTGACATCGACGTACGTGCCTTCCGGGTCAATGCATAGCCCCTCGAGGCACTCGTTCAGCATGACAGGTTGATGGTACATAGCTTCTAGCCGCTAGCTTCTAGCTTCTAGCACCTTTTCCATTAACCCAGTTTCTTTATGAACGCGGCGAGCATTTTCTGCTCTTCGTCTATCTCCTTCAATAGGTTGCCTATCAAGTCATCGCCTATCCACTTTCTTCGCTGCACTACAATCAGCAGCGTCTCCACTCCAAAGGCTGACCCTAATGACATTTCAAGAAACCGACGATAATCCTTCTCACTGGATCTGGCACTTCCTTCGGAGACATTCAACGGTATGGAGACTGCAGCCCGTGTAAGCTGTGTGCGAATACCGAACTTCTCATCAGAAGGCAAGAGCAGGCTCAAATCATATATGCGGTCCACGAGATCCATACCTTTTTGCCAAATCGTGAGCTTCTTAAAGTCCTTCATTCACTTCAATTTGTCCTTAACACAGC
>JAYRXB010000209.1:0-17275 GCA_041917735.1 Cyclobacteriaceae bacterium | reverse complement strand
TTGTTGACTCTGCCGGACGTGTGGAGAAGTTCAAGAACAAGTATACCAAGAAGGCCTAATCGGCTTTCTTCCACCTAGCCAAACCTTAAAAAGGTCTCCCGCCGGAGACCTTTTTGCATTCATGCCAATTTTAGGGGTCAAAGCCATATTTTAGCACCATGAACCTCGTGCTGTTCGACGAACCGGCCATTCGCCAGGACCTGATGCCTTTCACGCTCACGCGCCCGGTAGGTTCGCTGCGTGTAGGTATCCTCACGATCGGTGAGAAATGGGCCTGGCACTCTGGCAGCCCTTGCTCCTTCCACACGGAAGACTACCTGCGGGCTAAATTCCCGACGGCAACCGACGCCGACATGATCTACATCAACGGTGCCCTTTGCCCCGACGACGCGTTGTGGCATGCCGTTAAAGACCTGGCTGTCGGGGAATCGCTTTTGGAACGCGACCGGCTCCTGGCTGTCCGGTGTCCGAAACCTGAAAAAACAGCGAAGGCCAAGACGTATTCCGGACCGGTCGTTTGGATCGACCAGGTGTGGAGGATCTTTCAGCACAATGGCAGTCAGATCAAGGCCGACATAACCCGACTGACGGCCGGCAGAAAATCTCAACCGATTTCCGACCCGCACACCCGGGTCTATCAACCCGAAAACATCTTCCTGGAGGAAGGCGTACAGTTGAACGCCTGTGTGCTCAACGCGTCAACCGGCCCGATCTACCTGGGAAGAAATTCCCAGGTCCAGGAAGGCGCTGTGATTCGCGGGCCGTTTTCGCTGGGCGAAGGCTCGGTCGTCAACATGGGCGCCAAGGTCAGGGGCGACACCACCGTGGGACCGCACTGCAAAGTGGGTGGTGAAATCAGTAACTCCGTACTGTACGGGTACAGCAACAAAGCGCACGACGGGTTCCTGGGGAACTCGGTCATCGGTGAATGGTGTAACCTCGGCGCCGACACAAACACGTCCAACCTGAAGAACAACTACGAAGACGTCAAACTCTGGAATTACCGCAAGAAAGGTTTTGTAGCTACCGGGCAAATGTTCTGCGGCTTGATGATGGGCGACCATGCCAAATGCGGCATCAACACAATGTTCAATACCGGAACCGTTGTTGGCATATCGGCCAACGTCTTTGGAGATGGCTACCCCCGTAACTTCATTCCCAGCTTTGCATGGGGTGGCGCCGCCGGCTATTCCACCTTTCAATTGAAGAAGGTTTTCGAAACGGCTGCCCGCGTCATGGAGCGCCGGGGAATGACATTGACCGATACTGATAAATCGATCCTGGAAGCAATCTTTCATCAATCGGCGGGTGAGCGCACCTGGGAAAAGACCGTATGAGATTCGCAGACATCCCAGGACTTACGGAAATCAAGCAACGGCTGACACGTTCGGTGCGCGACGGCAAGATCGCCCATGCCCAACTGTTTATGGGACGCGAGGGCGCCCTCAACTTGCCCCTGGCAATCGCGTACATGACGTACCTCCACTGCGTTAATCGTACCGATACCGACTCCTGCGGGCAGTGCCCCGCATGCTCCAAAAACTTGAAATACATTCACCCGGATACGCATTTTGTTTTTCCCGTCAGCAACGTGAAGGGCGACAAGGACGACGACCGGTTCCGGGCCGACATGCTCAAGAGCTGGCGTACGTTCCTCCTCGAGCAGCCTTTCGGGCATCCGGGTGATTGGACAACCTCCTACGGTGGCGAAGACAAGACGGCCATCATCTCAAAGGAAGAAAGCCGCGAGATCGTAAAGGCGCTTTCGCTCAAGCCTTTCGAAAGCCCGCTCAAGGTGATGATCATCTGGCAACCGGAGACGATGCATCCGTCAGCGGCCAACGGTATTCTCAAGATTCTCGAGGAGCCTCCGCAAAACACCTTCTTTCTGCTTGTCTCCTCCAACGCCGAGCGCCTTCTGCCTACCATCTTGTCGCGAACCCAGCACGTCACGGTACCTCTTCTTTCCGATGAGGAACTCGATGCCTTCCTGGCAACGAAAGAACCCGACAGTACCCGCCGGGGTAAGGCCGTTGCCGACGCGGACGGAAACCTGAGGCTGGCGCTGACACTCCTGGAAAACGAGGGTGACAACTTGCACGAATCCCTGGCCGGCTGGCTGAGGCTGTGCTATAAACTGGATGCCGTCAAACTGGTATCGCTTTCGGAAGAGTTCCATGAAATGGATAAGCTCCAGCAGCATGCCTTCCTGGCGTATGCCATGAAGATGATGCGGGAGACGATGCTCGCGCGCGCCGGCGCCGACACGCTGCTTCGAAGCCGCAATGCCGAGCAACAATTTGTCCGGAATTTCAGCAAGGTGATAACGTTGCCCGCCGTGGAAGAAGCTTATGGCCTCATCAACGATGCCGCTGCCATGCTCGAACGCAACGGCAGCGCCAAGATGATCTTCATGGATGCCTCGCTGCGCCTTGCCCGGGCCTTTGAACGGCACGGAGACAGCGCGAATTAAATTTTCCGGTTTACCCGCAACCGTATATTTTTGCCGGTCTTCCGGACGTTGGATTCCGGGAACACCGAAACAACCTTACGCATGAAAAGAACCATCACCACCCTCTTTGTTACCGTATTGCTCATCTCATCCTGCGCCCAGGACAAGAAAGATGTTGTCGTTACCATCAAGACGTCGTATGGCGACATGGTAGCCATCCTCTATGAAGAAACGCCCAAGCATAAGGCAAACTTCATCAAGTTGGCCAAGGAGCACTATTTTGACAGCCTGCTGTTCCACCGCGTCATCCAGGGATTCATGATCCAGGGCGGAGACCCCAACTCCAAGAAAGCAAAGCCTGGAGAAAACCTTGGCTCCGGCGGACCTGGCTATACGATTGATGCCGAAATCATGCCCCAGTACTTTCACGAGAAAGGAGCCCTTTCGGCCGCACGCCTCAGCGACCAGGTGAACCCTCAAAAAGCCTCCAGCGGAAGCCAGTTCTATATTGTCCAAGGGACAGTCATCTCTCCGAACGATGTCAATAACCTCCGTTTCGATCAAATGCAACTGATGACCGGACTTCGCAAGATGTTTGAAGACCCCGCGAACAAGCCACTGCTTGATTCCCTGAACCAGCTTTACTTTTCCGGTGACATGCAGGCCTACCAGTCCCGCTTGTTCGCACTCGCCCCGCGGGTCGAGAAAGCAACCGGGCTGAAAGTGATACGCAACATCCCGGATGCGCAGATCAAAGCCTACACGACCGTAGGCGGAGCGCCACACCTCGATGGCCAGTATACCGTTTTCGGAAAAGTTATCAAGGGCCTGGAGGTCATTGACAAGATTGCAGCGGTTCAACGCGATGCATCTGAGCGCCCGCTGGAAGACATCCGCATGGTGGTCACCGTCGAGGAAATGTCCAAGAAGAAGATCACCAAGGAATACGGTTACGAATATCCTGCCACCAAGAAGTGATGCGAATTCTGGTTACCGGCGCCAACGGACTGCTCGGCCAGAAGCTGTCCCAACTGCTTGACCAGGATCCGGAAATCGACTTGATAGCCACCAGCCGGGGGCCCTCCCGCGTTGCGTTGACGCGCAGTGTCTATGTCACCCTCGACGTAACCGACGCTTCGGCCATTTCCCAAGTGTTGACCACCCATCGGCCTGATGCCGTGATCCACACGGCAGCCATGACGCAGGTGGACCAATGCGAAACCGAGCGCGAGGCGTGTTGGCTGGAAAATGTTACGGCGGTAGAATACCTGTGCAACGCCTGCCAGGCCATGGGTGTTCACCTGATTCACATCTCCACCGACTTTGTTTTTGACGGAGCCCACGGCCCACTGGATGAACGTGCTGAGCCTCATCCGATCAGCCACTATGGCGAATCAAAACTTGCCGCCGAACAACTCGTCCAGTCGCTCACGACCCCCTGGACAATCGTCCGGACAGTCCTGGTGTACGGCGTAACCAAGGAT
Organism: Cyclobacteriaceae bacterium; assembly: GCA_041917735.1. Classification (GTDB taxonomy): domain Bacteria; phylum Bacteroidota; class Bacteroidia; order Cytophagales; family Cyclobacteriaceae; genus ELB16-189. The sequence goes on along the minus strand of JAYRXB010000209.1, from coordinate 13,339 downwards.
CAGAGCCGCTCGAACATTGTGCTGTGGGTGAAAGCCAGCCTGGAAGCCGGCAAGACCATTCGTGTGGTGGACGACCAATGGCGAACGCCTACCCTCGCCGAGGACCTGGCGGAAGGCTGTCGACGCATTGCCCGCAAGAAGGCTACCGGCATCTACCACATCAGCGGCGAAGAGATGATGACACCGTACGCCATCGCGTTGCGGACCGCGGATTCCTTTGGACTCGATAAAGCATTGATACAGCGAACGGATTCCGAAGAGTTTAAGCAGCCTGCCAAACGTCCACGAAAGACCGGCTTCATTATCGACAAAGCAAAGCGAGACCTGGGCTATTCTCCCCACTCCTTTCAGGAAGGACTGGAGCTTGTGCGGAAGCAACTGAAGGGTGGATGATGTAGCGAACTCTATTTTCGTTTCTGACCTAAAATCCTAATCTTTCACACAATCAATTTATACGAACAACTATGTCAGCGAACCGTGGACAGTGGGCCTCATCTTTCGGATTCATCATGGCCGCCGCAGGCTCAGCGGTAGGTCTCGGCAACATTTGGCGATTCCCCTACCTCACCGGGCAAAACGGTGGAGCCGCCTTTGTTGTCATTTACCTCCTCTGTGTCGTTCTCATCGGCGTGCCGGTCCTGATGAATGAAATGGCCCTCGGCCGGATGACGGGCAAGAGTACGATCGGAACATTCAAAGCCACGGGCGCAAAGCCGCTTTGGATGCTCCTCGGTGGTGTCCTGGCTATCCTCGTCAGTTTTTTTGTACTTAGCTACTACACTGTCATTGCCGGATGGACGGTCGGCTACATGGCCACCTCATTGGTGAATGCGCCCGTGCCTTTCAAGGAATTCATTGCCACGCCATCCTACGTTATTCCTTTGTTTGGATTGGCGATGCTGGTTACCATCGTCATCGTGCTCGGTGGAATATCCGGGGGCATTGAGAAGGCCAACAAGATCCTGATGCCAACGTTGTTTGTGCTCCTCATCATCACCATCGTCCGGAGCCTTACGCTGGAGGGCGCGGGTGCCGGCGTGGAGTACTACCTCATCCCCGACTTCTCCAAGATCACCGGCATGACTGTTCTCAAGGCACTCACGCAAGCGTTCTTCTCGTTGGGCGTAGGCTGGGGCATCATGATTACGTATGGATCCTACCTTCCGAAGAACCAGAGTATCGCATCCAGCAGTGTATGGGTTGGTGTGATGGACACCTCGGTAGCGCTGCTTGGCGGGATGATGGTTTTCCCCGCGGTATTCGCCTTTGGCCAAGATCCCGGTTCCGGCCCCACGCTGGTATTTGAAGTTTTAGCGAATATTTTCCCACAAATGCCACTGGGTAACTTCGCCGGCGCGATCTTCTACCTCCTCCTTTTCTTTGCAGCCATCACCTCCACCATCTCCATGGTAGAGGTTGTTGGTTCCTGGCTGATCGACTCCCGGAACTGGAGCCGCAAGAAAGCCACCTGGACCGTGGGTATCATGGCTTTTGTTGTCGGAATTCCTTCTGCCCTTTCGAATGGAAGTTCCGATCTCTTCTCCGGCGTCCAGCTGTTTGGTCAGACGGGCGTACTCAACATCATGGACCATGTATTTGGTACCGTGTCGATGCTCATCGTCGTATTGACCACTTGCCTCTACACTGGCTGGGTCATCGATACCAATAAAGTAGTCGATGAAATCAATGAGGGTTCCCCCTATTTCAAGACCACGGTGCTCGCAACCGGATGGAAGTTCTTTATTCGGTATGTCTGCCCGGTGATCATCCTGCTGGTGGTACTGAATGTCCTTGGCGTGATCGGCTGATTAGTTCGGCATTTTCACCAACCGAAAAGGTCGTCGCTGGGGTCAGGTAAGGTGAATTCGCGCACGGCATGCAACCTCATTGACTTTTGCATGTCTTTGCGTGGATGAATTATACGCCCAGCATCGATTTGGTTTCTGCTTTCATCTTGTTTGGTGTCCTGCAGGCACTTGGCCTTTTCTCAATCTTCCTTGTGGCCCGTAGAAAAGCTGGGAACTTGGAATTCGCAATACTGATGCTGCTGCTCGCCCTGATTGAGGTGGAGGCATTTCTAAGCTACAGCGGCTACATTATCTACTGCCCATTCTTTGTGAATGCGTCGCCTCCGTTGGTACTTATGCTGGGTCCGCTCTCGTTTCGGGTTGTACGGAAATTGTTGGGAATGTCGCTATCCGAAAAATATGAACTTCTGCACTTCATACCGGCCCTTGCCTACTTTGGATATTCATTTCTATTCTTTGTTCAGCCAGTGGACTTCAAGCTTTATGCGGTGTTGAGAAGTTTTCACCCTGAGGCTGTCGCAGAAGAGATTCGCCCTTTATTTGCCATTGATCCACTCCATATTCGTGGATTTGTGGTGGTCGAAGGGCTCGCGATTCACCTGTTTGGGTATGCGATCGCAAGCGTCTTTCAGTTGGTTCATGTGAACAAAACGCATGGCACAAAATGGGCTTACTTCTGGGTCTCCGGAATTTTTGTTGGCAGCATTGTTTTCCTAATGACGGGCGGTGTGGTTAACGGCTATGTGCTGTTCAAGAGCTTGCTGCCCGGCTACTTTACCGACCTGTTTTCTGTGGCCCTGGTCTACGCTACCTCTATTTACTGGGTCGCCGCGGCAGTTTTCCAAAGGAAGGCAGGAGATAAATACGCCAAGTCAGGCTTGACCCCGGAGTTTCAACAAAGCAAACTCCACACACTGCGCACGATAATGGAAACCCAAAAACCCTATAAATCACCCTCCTTCTCCCTGGCTGAACTGGCGCGACTATCCCGCATTTCTCCTCACCAAGCCTCACAAATCATCAATACCGGCACGGGGATGAGTTTCAACGATTTTGTCAATCTCTACCGAATTAAGGAAGCACAGGACGTCTTACGTTCCACGCAATGCGCTGCCATCAAGGTTGAGGTACTTGCCTATGAACTGGGGTACAAATCCAAGTCAGCTTTCTTTAATTCCTTCAAGCGCCACACCGATACCACCCCTGCTCGCTACCGGGAGTTTGCCCAAAAAAGCCTGGGTTGAGTTCTTCCCGATTGGCGAATACCCGGAAACTCTCCAAATCGGCCACCTCGTAAAGGATCCAAACGTCCTTTGCAGAAACAATTTATGAGAGCAATACTAACCGTCGCGCTCCTTTTGGCGGCATGCCAGGGTCGTAGTCAAGTGGATTTAGCCACGTTATCTTCCAATCAATGGCAGGACGACTTGTCCTACCTGACGGAGAAGGTTGAAAAGAGGTTTGCCGGCTTTACCCCGGAACTCAGGAACCGTTTCCGTACTGAGTCGGAGAAAATAAGAACCCAGATTCCATCGCTGTCAGTAAACCAGCGGATTATGGAGTTTGCCCGGCTGCTTGCCCTTCTTCAGGATGGGCATACCGAAGTAAGTGTCGTTGGCAGTGAAGCCAATTTTCATCGACTGCCCCTGATTCTCTATTACTTTGGAAATGAGTTGCGCATAGTTGCCGCTTCAGCGCCGTACAAAGCCCTCCTTGGAAAGAGGCTCACTAAAATTGAAAATCATCCGGTGAGCGATATCCTGGAAAAATTGAAGCCATACATGAATGCGGACAACGACATGGAGTATATCACCACTGCACCCACCTTAATGTTGATGCCGGAGGTGTTACAAGCCATTGGAACAGTGACGGATGCCGACAAAATAGCACTAACCACTTTGGATGATAGTGGCATCGAAGAGAAAACAAATCTCACTCCGATAACAAGAAATGAATACAATAAATCGGAGTTCGTGAGGGTGTACCCCCAGCCACCCCTGTACCTGGAAAACGCCGGAAAAGGCAACTGGTTTACGTTCATGCCCGAATCAAGCACGATGTACGTAAACATCATTACGTTGTTTAATCAAGATGGGCAGCAGCCGGTAAAAAAACTTCTGGTCGATATGATGAAACAATTTGATCAGCAAAAGGCCAAGAAACTGGTGGTTGACTTCCGGCTATGCCGGGGCGGAAACTACAACAATATTTTACCCTTGATCGAAGAAGTAAAGAATCGTGCTAATCTCAACCAAAAAGGGAACTTCTTTGTCATTAATGGTCGGTTGACGTTTTCCGCAGCTTCCGTGGGAACGATCTACTTCAAAGAGCAAACACAGGCTCTTGTGGTGGGGGAAGTTTCACGTGCCCGCCCAAACTGGGCAGAGAATATGGAGTCTTACAAATTGCCAAATTCAAAACTTGAATTTGATTGCATGGAAGAAACACGGGTTCATTCCAAGACGCTTGGCAATACGAAATACATTCCGGTTGACATTGAGATTCCAAGATCATTTGAATTGTATAAAGCAGGTCGGGATGAGGTAATGGAGTACATTTTGTCACGGAGCAAGCCATGATCCAATGAGACCTGCGTACATCCGCACGTATTGACCAAACGCTGATCGAGAGCCACGCTGAATCAAGGGTGGCTCTCAACACATGGTAATGATGTGGGCAATTACAAATCGCTGGAATCTACACGTTCATCCTGCCGCACTGCTGAATGTCCTTGGCGTTATAGGCTGACTATTTCAGCGCCTTTGCGACGGGGTTACCGGTGGTGGCGCTGGGGAACTTGATCCTGAGCAAAACGGACAGCGTTGGCGCAATGTCGGTAATGGTGTGATAATCGACCGAGCTTCCCTTGGCAATGCCCCACCCATAGAAGACCACGGGAACGTGCGTATCGTAGGCATAGCCTGATCCGTGCGTGGTGCCGGACTCGCCCCCTTCGAACCACTGGGGCTCCAATACAACGGCAATGTCACCGGAGCGCTTGTGGTGAAATCCACGAACGAGGCTTCCTTTCAGGCCGCCTTCGGAAAAATTGGCATTGCGGAGTGTTGATGCTGGATAGACTGCGGCGATTCCATCGACGCTTTCCAGGTATTGCGTAATCAATTCGGTGGCCACGAGCAAGTCAACACCCGCCGAACGGAGGTCACCGGCAAAGGCCTCGTGATTCAGAAAGATCTGTCCGTTGCTGATCTTTTCGATGATGGCTTTCTCCCCGAAATAGGGCTTGAGAAAATCGACAAGACCTTTGGCAACGGGTGCCTGGGTGATCACGCCGGCCGGGACTTTGTAGGAAAGCAGCTCAGCCGGGATATCCGCCACGCCGTGATCCGAAGAAAGGAATACCACGTAATTGCCGGCGCCTAGTTTTCTATCCAGGGTGTTCAGGAGATCCTCGATGTTCTTGTCGAGACGCAGGTACACATCCTGGACTTCCACGGAATTGGGTCCCATGGCGTGCCCGACATAATCGGGAGTCGAGTAGGAAATTGCCAGGAAGTCCGTAACAGGATCTGCGCCCATTTCCTCCCCTTCCATCGCCGCCTTGGCAACATCCGTCAGCAAGTCATTGCCAGACGGTGTACTGATCAGCACTTCGTAGCCGGTTCGGTCTCCGCGAATGGCCTTCGGATTATAGGGGAACGTTGCTTTTTGATCGGGACCCTTCCACTTTGTTTCGTACGGACTATCGTCGGGTCCGCTCTCTTCGTATTGCTCCATGGGCAAAAGCGGCTTCCATTCGCGGGCGATGTACTGTTCGGGAAGTTTCAGGTTGTTAAGCTTCTCCAGCCACGACGGTAAGCCGGGCTTGTAATACGTGCTGCTGATGAATCTCCCGGAAGGACTATCAAACCAATACGCCCCATCGGGCATGTGGCCAGCCGGCAGCACAGCGCCCCTGTCCTTCATTGAAAGTGCAATGACTTTCGCCTTGCGTTGCGTCGCCATTTCAAGTTCATCCGTGATCGTGGTCGAGAGCAGGCGCCACGGTGACACCGCTCCGCGGCCCTGTTCAACCCCGACAGGCTTCTGCCGCGTGTCACCCACACAATTCACCATTTGTTGTGAATCCTTATCGTACCAGTCGTTTCCAATAATTCCATGATTGGCTGGTGTGGTGCCCGTGAAAATGGAGGCATGCCCGGGGCCCGTGTAGGTGGGTATATAGTTATAGTGCGCGTTCTTCAGCATAAAGCCATCGTTGATCAGCCGACGGAAGCCTCCTGAACCAAATTTCTTTTCGTACCGGTACAGAAATTCCTGCCGCATTTGGTCTACGATGACTCCTACAACGAGTTTGGGACGGTCCTGGCCATAAGCCGAAAACAGCGGCAAGAAAAGGAGCAAGCAAAACAGTTTCTTCATGCAAGGGTGTTAATGCGCGACAAATCTAACCGATTGGTCAGTTATCGCAAGAGATTTTATCTAGCTCTTCCGCTTCCAGTGCCTGGCTGCGGACGGTTTTACCGGAGCGGTCAAAATAGACCACCACCGTGATGCCGGCTTCCGTGATGTGGCGTTCCGTGTAATACAAGGGATGCTCCTGCGTACCCAGGTTAACCACGTCGGTGTATTGGATCGGCACCACGATGCCGTGCTTACTGCTAATCACCCCGTACACCTTGTCCTGCTGTACAATGGCAAGTTTGTCATCCTTGGTTTCGCGGAGGTACCGGTACTGACGGATGTTCTCCAACCGAACTTTGTGCGTGGCAATCTCCAGCAGTTTCCACGTCGTACCCCTTCGCACCCAGGCAACGGAATCATTCCAATGCGCAACCTCATCCCATTCAAATTGGCCCAGGGGTTTGCCATCGGGCTGAAGAAAGGCATACCCTTTGTCTTTGAACGCTAGCCACAACCCGGGTCTGTACGATAGTACGTTGCGGTCATACACCGGCTTTACCAACTGGCCCAGTCGAAAATCGTACCAGCCAAACTTTCTGTCTTTCCGCAACGAGAGGCCCTGTTCGCCGGTCGGCACGATGGCATCATACTCCACCGGCAACACCACCTTTCCATCGTCGCGCACGAGACCTTTCTTCCCGCCCCGCGTGACGATAAAGAGCGACCGCGTTACCGGTTCCAGCTGATCAAATTCCATGGCAAACAACTTTATGCCACTCGCCACATCATAGACCTGCTTGCGGCGACGGTCTTCGATGATCATAAAGGCTGCGGAATCCTTTGACACCTGAAACTGAAAAGGCGCGTTGGCGGCGAATACGATGACCTGGTTGTCGGGCAGGAAGGCACGTACGGAATCGCCTTGTTGCAGGAAAGCGAGTTGATTGCGAAACCAAACGCTGTCGGCCGGCAAGAGGCTGGATTGCGACCGGTCGAACAGGTAGTGCTTCCGCGATACATCCTGCAACTTCACCCAGGACGCATGTTCAACAACGAACCGGAAGGGTTTTCCTTCCAACTGGCGGATGCCTTCCACAAACAGATCATCTCCCTTCTTGGTTACAAACCCAAAACTTGTCTTTCGCAACACCTGGCGATCGAGCGGGATGACAAACCTTAGCCGTGCATCCACGACACCCTCCATCACGCCGTTGCGAACCCAGTAATGCAAGTCTCCCCACTTGCGTACCTCATCAAAGACGAACTCATTGTTAACCGGTTGCCCTTCGGCCATTCGTGCCATACGGGACGGCGTCGTCAGGGTCAACTTGTTGTCCTTTGTTAATTGGACGACCGAGTCAAGTACCGCCAGGTCTTCATAGAGCACCGGCAACAAGGGAGTGCCAGCCAGGGTGTAGATGCTCCAACGGTCCTTCCGGTTGATACCCAAGAATCTATTGGCGATAACCATGGCGTCGTCAATGGCCGAGGCCGTGATGCGGTACCCTGACTCGTGAATGACCTGGCCGCCGCTGTCGGTGACCAGGTAAACAAACCCAAGCCCCAGGTCATCAAAGTCATCAACCTTCCCGGACCAGATGAGGTGCCCATTCCGTGCCAACACGCCGCTCGAACTGACCACATAGCGGTCCGTGATCTCACCACAGCGATACCCATCCGGGATCGACTCAAACTGTGGCGCTACGATTTCCTTGCCCGCTTCGTTGATGAAGCCATACCGGCCGGATTTGATGACCGGAACCCAATATGCGTCGGGACCACGGAGGTTTCGCATTGAATCCGTCATCCATGCGTCTCCGGCTGTCTTCTCACCTTCCCGATACAGTGCAAACAAGAGCGCGCGTGCCCTTGATGCCCACTTGCTTTCCGGATAGCCCTGGAGGAATCGCTCAAATGCCATCGGAGTGCCTGACGCGGTCATCAACTCAAAAATTCGTTGCTCGGCTGCCGGACGAAAGGGGTTCTCCGGAAAGTCGCGATAAAAGCCGACATAGCTGGCCAGTTTCTTGTCGCGTGTAGTTTCTTCAAACTCAAGCTTCTCCTTCCGGTTTTTCGCTTCAACGGACCGGTGTGAATGCGGATACTTCTGCAAGAATATACTGAACGAACGAGCGGTATTTTGTTTCAGTGCCTTGAGAAACGCCATCTCATCCCGAAGTTCAATGGCCTTGGGTGCATCCAGTGCACCCGGGAACTTATCCAGGAAAATCTGATAGGCTTCTTCGGTGTCCTTTTGTTTGGCTCGCTCAAAGGCTGTGCTATCGATGGCTACCCGAAGTCGCCTGAGCGAAAGACTGTCCGGGGCATTTTTCTTTCCTGAACCCCGCCGGGACAATAGTTGTGATGACCGTTTCTGGTAGCGGCTGGCCGAATCAAGTTGGTAGGTATGTTGGGTGCTTTGAAGATAGTAGAGTGACAGCAAATAGGGCGGCGACGGATCAAGGCTGTCGCGCGACATTGCCTTCCGTATGCTTACTTCGGCTTTTGCCCACTTTCCGGGATCCGTGATTGCCAGCAATTTTTCAGGCTGCAGTTGCCCAACAGCAACCGAGTAGAAACACCCGAAGGCGAGCCAGAGAATAGGACGCATGAAACCTTCGTTTTTAAAGCAGCAACGCAAAATTAGCAAAGACCATCTACCGGCTGGCGACAATTTTTGATTTGGCCCTCACACCTGTCCGGTCTGCAGGTGCCCTGTCAACCCACGCGACCCATAAAACAGCCTTTAATGAGAATGGTCTGGGAATTCTGGCCGATCGGTGTAACCAAATGGGCCCTGGACAGTATACTCACTAAAATCAACCCTTTATGAACGCCCGCATCCTTCTTGCCTTAGGCATTGTCGTTGTTACGGCCGGCCTGTCCACTGCCCAGACCCCGGAAAAAAATGAGCGAGAGCGCCTGCGCAGCACCATCCGGGAGGCCGTTCGGCAAGAGATGGAAGAGAGCCGCGAGGAAATAGGAGCAGAAGCCATGGAAGAGGCATTGGAAGCCATGGAGGAATCGCTGAAGGAAATGGAAGTGGAATTGGCGGACATGGAGGTGGCGCTGGAAAAGATTGACCTGGAAGACCTTGAATTGGGTTTGAAGGAACTCGATATACGCCTTGAATCCCTTGACATTGACCTGGCGCCTATCGGAGTTAACCTGGAGTCCCTGAAGAGCCTGCAGTCCTTGAAGAGCCTGGAGTCTCTGCGGGCCCTGGAGGACATCGACATCCCGAGGATAGATCTGGACCTGGATCAGCTCAACCTGGACATGGATGAAAGCCGTCGTACCAAGCGCAAGCGCGATCGGCAGGATGACGATCGAAAGAAGGGGCTGGTAAAGATCAAAGGGAATTAATCAAACCAAACCAAAAAGCCTGGCTTAGTCAGGGCTTGCCCCGACGAGCCCCTACCTAAACTTGGAAGCCCTAAAAACAAAATGCCCGCCAAACTCCTCATCGAAGCCTGACGGGCGAGTCGGGGTGAGATGATTCGAACATCCGACCTCCACGTCCCTAACGTGATGCGCTAACCGGGCTGCGCTACACCCCGAATCCCTCGAATTGCAGGTAAATCGCAATTGAGGCTGCAATATTAACAAAAAACTACTACTGAAAATACACCGGATAATCTCCGCGTGCTACTTCTTCTTATTCGCCTTCAAATCCCGAAAGAACCTCGCCCAGTTGAAGGGGTTCAGGAAGGGGTTGGTGACACCCAATTGCTTGTTGTACAGCGCGGAGTTGTACTGATCCATGTAGTACCGGTAGTTGAGGTTGCCGTCCATGGGTGTGGTGCGCATCATCAGCGCCATCAACTCGGCATTGAGGTTTCGTCGGTCAATGCCGTTGTCCATGGGCACGTTCAAAGCCAACACAGCCTGCTTGAAAACTTCTTCTGTTGGAAAGGGTAAGATTGTCACTGCCGTGAGAAAGGTATTGTCGGTAGTCATCTCCACCACAATGGTGAGAAAATCCTCGTTCATGTCGGTGGGTACAATATAGTGTTGCCGTACATACCCTACAGCGCTGATGACGATGCTGTCACCCGCCAACACCGGCATGGAGAAGAAGCCCGTGGGATTGGAAGAAGTACCGCGTCCAGCCTTCGGGACGTAAACGTGAACGCCCGGGAGACCACTGGTGCTGTCTTCGCCCAGGATAATGCCAGACAATTGAATAAGCCGGCGCTTGGCTACCTGCGCGTGGGCGGAGGAACCGGCGACCAGAACGCCCACCACCAACGTCACCAAAAAAACGAAGCCGAACCTGCGCATCATCCGTTAAAGCCCTCAAAGATAGGGAGAAGGCCACGCTCCACATAACGAGTCCCTCCACGAATTGTTTTTCCCTAATTTAGCCGCACAAAATCCGTGCGGCTCAAACACTTCAATATCGACCTGGGGGCCCAGATCTTCCTGGCTTGTTCCGATACCTCAAGAATTCGCATCCTCCACCTGATCATGACCAATGGTGAGATGTGCATCAGTGACCTGGAGCACATCCTGGAGTTCACCCAGGCCAAAACTTCACGCCACCTGATCTACCTTAAGAATTCCGGAATTCTCTCCTCCCGTAAGCACAATACCTGGGTGTTCTACGCAGTAAAGGACGAAGTGATCGACATCCTCAAGCAGATGATGGAGTTTGTCAAGCGCGACCCGGTACTCCAAAAGGACTTGCAGGTCTTCCACACACTTTTCAGTAACCGTGAGTTGGCGCTCAACAAGTTTAAAGTGCAACCGCCCGCGCCGCCCACCCGATGAAGACCTATTCCTGCATCCTGTTCGACCTCGACCACACCTTGTGGGACTACGAGGCCAACGCCGAGGAGACGTTGCGCGACCTCTTTCGGGAGTTCCGGATGGAAGATCGCGGCGTGACTAGCTTCCGCTTCTTCCTGGAGACGTTCCGGCGCGTGAATCTCGACCTCTGGGATCGCTACGACCGTGGCCTCATCGACCAGGATGTCATTCGCACAGAACGGTTTGCCCGCGTGTTTTACGACACCGGCGTTGACGATGCGCGCACCTCCCTGGAGTTCTCCGCCCGTTACCTGAAAGAACTTCCACTGAAAAGAAACCTTCTCCCCCATGCCCGCGAGGTTCTCGACTACCTCCACCCCCGTTACCCCATGACCATTGTCACCAATGGCTTCGAGGAAATCCAGTCCGCGAAGATCCAGTCCGCCGGCATCGGTCATTACTTCCGTCACGTAGTAACCTCCCAACGCGCCGGAAGCAAGAAACCTTCCCGCAAGATTTTTGAGTTTGCCCTTCAACAAACCGGCCACACGCCGGAATCGGCGGTAATGATTGGCGATAACCTGCAAACGGACATCGCTGGCGCTACCGGAGCGGGGATCGATACCATCTTCTACAACCCCGGAAAAGCCCCGCACCAGCACCCGGTTACCCACGAGATCATGGCCCTGCAGGAATTGCTGAACCTCCTCTGAGGCTCGATCGGTTTTTCGTACTTTTGGGCCTCCAAATTTTTGCACCATGTCTACCGGATTCTTCCACATTCCCATACCCAAAAACGAACCTGTACTCAGTTACGCACCCGGCTCAAAAGAGCGCGCTGCATTGAAGAAAGCCATTGATGCGGCCCGTGCCACCACCCTCGACATCCCGATGTACATCGGCGGTGAGGAAGTGCGAACCGGAAAAAAGAAAACCCTCGCTCCACCCCACGATCACAAGCATGTGCTCGGCCATTTCCACGAAGGCGACAAGTCGCACGTGGAGCAGGCCATCCAGGCGGCACTCAACGCCAAGGAATTGTGGGCCAACCTGTCCTGGGAGAATCGCGCCAGCATCTTCCTGAAAGCTGCCGATCTCCTGGCCGGACCCTATCGCTATAAAATGAATGCCGCCACCATGTTGGGGCAGTCGAAGAACGCCTTCCAGGCAGAAATCGATTCAGCCTGCGAGCTGATCGACTTCCTGCGCTTCAATGTCTATTTCATGGGGCAGATCTACAACGAACAACCGGAGTCAAGCCCCGGCATCTGGAATCGCATGGAGTATCGTCCACTGGAAGGGTTCTGCTTCGCCCTGACACCCTTCAACTTCACCGCCATCGGCGGCAACCTGCCGACCAGCATGGCCATGATGGGCAACACGGTGGTGTGGAAGCCCGCCAACACCCAGGTGTATTCCGCCAGTGTGTTCATGGAGATTCTTCAGGAAGCCGGTCTTCCCGACGGCGTTATCAACCTTGTCTACGTCAGCGGGCCTACCGCGGGCGATGTTATCTTCAATCACCGCGACTTCGCGGGTATCCAGTTTACCGGCAGCACCGGTGTATTCCAGGGCATGTGGAAAACCATCGGCGCCAATATTGCCAAATACAAATCGTATCCCCGCATCGTAGGCGAAACAGGTGGTAAGGATTTTGTGGTAGCCCACAAGAGTGCGAACGCCAAAGAAGTGGCTACCGCACTTTCCCGCGGCGCCTTCGAATTCCAGGGACAAAAATGCTCGGCCGCTTCACGCGCCTATATCCCTTCCAACCTGTGGGAGGATGTCCGTAACTACCTTCTCGCCGACCTGAAGAGCTTTACGATGGGCGGCACCGAAGACTTCGGCAACTTCATCAATGCCGTAATCGACGAAAAGGCGTTTGACTCCATCGCCGGGTACATCGACAAAGCCAAGCAGAACCCGATGAACGAGATCATCGCGGGCGGCAAGTACGACAAGTCGAAAGGCTACTTCATCGAGCCCACCGTGATTCTCACCAAGGATCCTTCGTCCATCACCATGTGTGAAGAGATCTTCGGCCCTGTGCTGACCATCTACGTCTATCATGCTGAGAATTTCGAGGAGACGCTGGAGCTGGTGGATCAGACTTCACCGTACGCATTGACGGGTTCGATCCTCGCCCGCGACCGTTATGCCATCGAGCTTGCCACGCGAAAACTCACGAATGCAGCCGGAAACTTCTACATCAACGACAAGCCAACCGGCGCTGTCGTAGGCCAGCAGCCCTTTGGCGGTGCCCGGGGTTCCGGCACCAACGACAAGGCTGGCGCCAAGGTGAACCTCCTCCGGTGGGTCTCCCTGCGAACAATCAAGGAGACGTTTGTGCCGCCGACGGATTATCGGTATCCGTTCCTCGACAAGGAGTAGCGCGGGTGGAAAAAATACCCATA
>JAYRXB010000208.1:0-5860 GCA_041917735.1 Cyclobacteriaceae bacterium | reverse complement strand
TTTGGCGGCACGGTGCGGGTAATCGATTACGTCAACACACACCCTGGTGAATTCCGGATTCTTGTTACCCCCGACCCTACGGATACCATCTGGCCAAAGCAGCTCCGAATCGGAAGCGGCACCATGGGCTGGGTGATGCTGGATAGCGTCCCCGTCTGGTATGAACTGTGGCGACAACTCAATGGCTTCCCTCCCAGCCTATACAAGGCCCCGGAGGATAATCCCGAGAAGGAGAAGAAGGAAAACGCGCAACCTGAGACCTCAAAAGAATGAGACGCCTCGCTCTTTTGGTGATCCTGCACTTCGTGGCGATACCCGGGATGGCGCAACTTCCCACGGATTCGGTATTTATTCTTCCCGATTCAATCAAGCCGTTTTCACTGGACAATTTCTATGCCGCCCTGTTGGAGAATCATCCGCTGGTGAAACAGGCCAGGCTGCTTCCCGAATCCGCCAAGCAGGAGGTTCGGTTTGCCCGCGGAGCATTTGATCCGAAGCTGGAGGCATCCTATTCAACCAAAGAATACCAGGACAAAGACTACTATCAGAAATTCCTTGCTTCATTTACAGTACCGGTTTGGTTCCCGGTGGATCCCAAGATCGGGTTCGAGAAAAATCAAGGGAGTTCAATAAACCCTGAATCGGCCATACCCGCCGGCGATGACTACAAGCAGCTGGTTACCGGCATTCGGCTCCCCATTGGGCGTGGTTTGATTACTGACGAGCGACGAGCCGCTGTAAAGCAGGCACAGCTGTTCACTGAAATGGCTGAAGCAGAACAAGTGAAGCTGATCAACAAGATTCTACTGGAAGCCGCGAAGGACTACTGGCAATGGTACTTCAGTTTTTACAGCTTCCGCCTGCTCTCCAACAATACCGTCATCGCGGAAGAGGTTTACCGCAGGGTGTCCCTCAACGCAGCCATGGGCGAAGCCTCTGGCATTGACACGGTGCAGGCCAAAATAACGCTGCAGCAACGCCGCATCGAGCGGCAGGAGGCGTACCTGGATTTTCTCAACCAGGGCATCCGGATATCCAACTACCTGTGGGATGCTGACCAGGCCCCACTTCAGCTCACCCCCTCGGTGGCTCCTGTTTTGGCCGGAGAGCCCGAATCACTCAGCACACAAACACTGAACGAGTTGATGTTCATGGCCCGCCAGAATCATCCCGAACTCATCAAGTGGAATGTCAAGCTCAACCAATTGGAGGTGGAACGAAAACTTGCCGTGGAGTACCTCAAGCCGCGACTCGACCTTCAGTATGGATTCATTAATCAACCCATTGCTCCGGACGGTTCTGCTCAATTCTTCTCGTTCGGGAATGATTACAAGTTCGGCGTAGACTTCTCCATTCCGATATTGCTGCGAAAAGAACGTGCTAAACTGGGCCAGGCAAAACTTAAGATCAGGGGCGCCCAATTGGAGCGGACCCAGGCTGAACGGGAAATCCTCAACCAGGTACAGCAGGTATACAATCAACTGAACAATACCCAGCTGATTCTGACGCAGCAATCGTCGATGGTCCGGAACTACGAGCGTTTGCTGAGTGCTGAACTATTGAATCTTCAACTGGGCGAAAGTGACCTGTTCAAAATAAACGTACAGCAGGAAAAACTTATTCAATCGCAGCTAAAGCTCTTAAAACTTCGTTCGGAATACGAGAAGATGAAGGCCAATCTGTATTGGGCCGCAGGGGTACGAAACCTGAATGCCGCACCCTAAAGCACTGCAGTGGTCCTTCCGAATTATCTCATTTTTCGCTAGCTTGGATTAGCCATGAACAACTACCTGCTTTGGATTCGGGTAACCGCCATTTTGCAGATCATTACCGCCTGCGTTCATGGCATGAGCTTTCTCCGACGGCCGGTACCTGCCAATGAGACCGAGCGAATGCTCCACGAACTCATGGCAACGTATCGCCCTGACCTGGGGCCAATTTTTCATCCCACCACCGGGGATATTTTCACAGCCCTCAGTGCTTGCTTTTCCTTCCTCTACTTGCTCGCCGGAATGATTAACCTCTACCTGGTTCAAAAAAATCTGTCTCCTCAACTGTGGAAAGGGCTGGTATCGATCAACTTGCTGGTTTTTGGGGGCGCTTTCCTCGTAATGTTGTTGCTCACGTTTCTCCCGCCGATCATCCTGACCGGCATGGTCTTCATCGCGCTCTCACTGGCCTACGCCACCAACCACATTCACCGGTTCCGCTTACCCCAGCAGTGACTTTTCAATGATGTCACAGCATTCGTGAATCTGCTCTTCCGTGATGACAAGCGGAGGAGCGAGACGAATGATGTTGCCATGCGTCGGCTTGGCCAACAATCCGTTGGCCGCAAAGGTCATGCAAAGGTTCCAGGCCGTATCACTCTCCGGGGTATCATTGATGACAATGGCATTGAGAAGTCCTTTTCCGCGTACCAGGGTGATTCTGTCTGTCTTGGCCTTCAGGGCATTCATGCGCGAGCGGAAAATAATACCGAGGCGTTCGGCCCTGGCGGCAAGTCCTTCGTCTTTCACCACCTGCAGAGCCTCGATACAAACCGCGGCAGCCAGCGGGTTGCCGCCGAACGTGGAGCCGTGTTCACCCGGCTTGATGACCAGCATAACTTCATCATCGGCGAGTACACAAGATACAGGGAGCACTCCGCCACTCAGGGCTTTCCCGAGGATCAGCATGTCCGGACGCACACCTTCGTGATCAGAGGCCAGCATTTTCCCGGTTCGGGCAATGCCAGTCTGGATTTCATCCATCATCAGAAGAACATTGTTCTTACGGCATGCCTGTTCCGCCGCCCTCAGGTAGCCATCCCTGGGAACATAGACGCCCGCTTCTCCCTGAATGGGTTCGATCCAGAGGCCGCATACGTTAGGATTTGACACCGCCTTTTCCAGCGCCGCCACATCGTCGTAATCGATGATCTCAAAACCCGGCATGAACGGACCGAACCCGGCACGTGCAGTTGGATCCGTGGACGCGGAAATAATGGTTGTAGTCCGACCGTGAAAATTCTTTTTCGCAGCCACGATGACGGCGTTGTCGGCAGGGATTCCTTTCCTGGTGTAGCCCCACTTTCTGGCCAACTTGATGGCTGTTTCATTGGCTTCCGCGCCACTGTTCATGAAGAGCGCTTTTTGATAGCCGAACGTCTCACACACGTAGCGCTCCGCCAAGCCAAGTTTGTCGTTGTAAAAGGCCCGTGAAGTCAGGGTAAGTTCTTTCGCTTGCTCGATCAAGGCCTGGATAATCCGGGGATGACAATGTCCCTGGTTCACGGCACTGTAAGCAGACAGAAAATCAAAGTACTTCTTCCCCTCTACATCCCACAGGAATACGCCTTCGCCGCGACTGAGGACAACCGGTAGCGGATGGTAATTGTGTGCACCGTACTGTTCTTCCAGTGCTATAGCTTCCTGGGCTGAATGGACCTCTACCATAGTGTTCTGTCTTTGTCCACAAAGATAGGCAGACCGGGTTGGCCGGGCAATTGCCCTTTTCATTCAGGAAAATCCTGAACATATTTGTAGGAATTAGCACGACTTCATGAAGTACAAACGTATCCTCCTAAAACTGAGCGGAGAAGCCCTGATGGGAAAATCGAAAACCCACAGCATGGATCCTGAGGTGCTGGAGCAGTATTCCATGGAAATCAAGGCCGTGCATGAACTGGGGGTAGAGCTTGCGATCGTCATCGGCGGAGGCAATATCTTCCGGGGTGGCCAAGCCGAAGCACTGGGAATTGACCGCGTTCAGGGGGATTACATGGGCATGCTGGCCACCGTTATCAATGCCATGGCTTTGCAAAGCACGCTCGAACGGCATGGCGTGTTCACCCGACTTATGGCTGGCATCAAGATGGAGCAGGTGTGCGAACCGTTCATTCGTCGCCGCGCCATACGGCACCTCGAAAAAGGCCGCGTGGTCATCTTCGGCGCCGGCATTGGTAACCCATATTTCACTACGGACTCCACGGCCAGCTTGCGGGCCATTGAAATCCAGGCGGATGTGGTATTGAAGGGAACGCGGGTAGATGGCGTTTACACCAAAGACCCGGAAAAATTCCCGGACGCCACGCGCTATACCCAATTGACCTTCCAGGAAGCCTACGAGAAGAACCTGAATATCATGGATATGACAGCGTTTACGCTGTGCATGGAGAACAAGCTTCCCATTATCGTCTTCGATATGAACAAGCCCGGCAACCTCAAGCATATCCTCCAGGGGGACGCTGCCGGAACCCTGATCAGCTAATCGCCACCACTATGGAAGAGATCGAACTTTACCTCGATGATGCCCGCGATCAAATGGGCAAGGTAATCAGTCACGTAGGTCATGAATTGACCAAAATCCGGGCTGGCAAAGCAAATCCATCGATGCTGGACGGAATTCTTGTCCCTTACTATGGCGCGATGAGCCCCTTGCAACAAATCTCATCGATTACCTCACCGGATCCCCGGACATTGTTTATCAAGCCCTGGGAGAAGAGTTTTATTCACGAAATTGAGAAGGCCATCATGGCAGCCAACCTGGGCCTTACTCCACAAAACGACGGCCAGCAAGTGATCATTAATATTCCGATGCTGACCGAAGAGCGGAGAAAACAACTTGTCAAGCAAGTTCACCACGAATGCGAGTTGGGAAAGGTGAGTGTGCGAAGCGTTCGGAAAGAAACCAACGAACAACTGAAGAAAATCAAGGGCGCCCCGGAAGACGACCTCAAGAATGCCGAAGAAGAAGTCCAAAAGTTAACTGACGAATTCATTGCCAAAATTGAAGCCCTGATGAAAAAGAAAGAGGCTGAGATCCTTACGGTGTAAGTCTATTCGCCATGAACGACGAATCCATCGGCCAACGAGCCCTCCGCAAAACCAAGAGCTTTATGAAGAAACTCTTACTGACATTGCTGGTCGTTTTTCTGGCCGTATTCGCATTCCTCTATTGGGGCACCTACGAAACCGGCGTCATGGCCGGCAAGGTGGTTCGTGTCAGCGAAAAAGGTATGGTCTTCAAGACGTTCGAAGGTAAACTCAACCTCGAAACCTTTGGCGCCCTGAAAGGCACAAGTCCAATTGCCGAAACCTTCGACTTCTCCGTTGAGAAGAGTGAGGATGCTGTCATCCAGGATCTCCAGAAAGTAGCACTGAGCGGTGAACGCGTGAATCTTTACTTCAAGAAACGATACATGACCTTCCCGTGGCGCGGCGATACCAATTACTTCGTTACGAAAGTCGAGCGGCTTCAATAAATACCTCGTGAAAAACAGCAGGCTACTGGTAGTCTATGGATCCTACGGTTACACCGGGACCCTCATTGTTGAATTGTGTAAACAGAAAAACCTTCAGGTCATACTGGCCGGTCGCAACCTGGAAGCGCTCCGGAAACAAAGTGAAGCCACGGGTTACCCCTTTGAAGTTGTTGACAGTCATGATCTCGACGGCTTGAAGAGACTGTTGCAGGCGGCAAGCCTGGTGATTCATTGCGGTGGGCCTTTCAAGCATACGGCAAAAACCATGGTCGATGCCTGCCTGGCCACCCAAACGCACTACACGGACATCACCGGTGAATACCAGGTGTTTGAACTGCTCGCCGGCATGGATGCGCAAGCCCGCAATGCCAACATCATGGTTATGCCGGGAACAGGTTTTGATGTCGTCCCCTCCGATTGCCTCGCCGCTCACCTAAAGTCACGACTTCCTTCCGCCACACACCTTCAGCTCGCTTTCGCCTCCACCAGTCCCGGAACGTCCCGGGGAACAAAGAAGACATCCGTAGAAAGCCTGGGGCAAGGTGGGCTAATCCGGAAAGAAGGAAAGCTGACCCGCGTGCCGTTGGGCGCCCATGTGATGAATATTGATTTCGG
>JAYRXB010000207.1:0-3421 GCA_041917735.1 Cyclobacteriaceae bacterium | reverse complement strand
GGGCAACGTTGCCATAGGCACGCGGGTGCTCTTTGTATTTCAACCAGAAACCCTCGGCCGGCGGCGATCCGGCGTCGGAGCCAAAGCTTACATACGGTAAAGCGATCTGCCGCTTGATGTTCTCTTCACTCATCATGAAGTAGGCAGCTTCCACCCGGGTGCGGTCGGCGATAACCAAGTCCATCGCTGTCTCTTCGGGAGACTTCCCGTGCAGCTTTGACACCTCATCCAGGGTCTTGCCAACGTATGACTTAAGTGAATCCTTGCTGAATCCCAGCAACAGCACATTCTCCGGCCCGCCGCATGTGCGCAGCATGTTCTCCCATTTGTCGGTCGGCGTCAGCATCTCCTGCAAGGCCTTCTTCCGGATCGCCGGAGTCTTCAACCGCTTGATCCATTCATTGATTCCACCCTCCTGCACCCACGGGGGCATGGTGGCATCCAGGCCGGTGGCGCCGGCGGTGTAGTTGTACATGTTGGCCGTTACCTTTGTTCCTGCCTTGTTGGCTGCCGCAATCATAGACACCACGCTGTCGAGCTTCCACCAATTGTCTTTCCCCGCCATCTTGAGGTGGTAAATCTCCGCAGGAAGGCCGCCCTCCCGGGCGATTCGAATGGTCTCATCGACGGCGCCAAAAATGTTGTTCCCTTCGCTGCGCATGTGCGCGATGTACATGCCGCCGTACGGTGCGGCCACCCGGCTGAGCTCAATCAACTCTTCGGTCGTGGCGTAATTCCCTGGCGCATAAATCAGGGCAGTGGTCACCCCGAGTGCGCCTTCTTCCATGGCAGTCTGTACCAATCCTTTCATGCGCTTCATCTCGTCCGGATTCGGAGCCCGGTTGGCATAGCCAAGCTCATGGACCCGCACGGTGTTCAGCCCGACGAATGAGGTAATGTTTTGGGATACTCCCTTCTTTTCCAGGTACTCCAGGTATTCGCCCAGCGTGGTCCACTCGATGGGATATTTGAAATCCGGGTACTTCTCCATTTGCTCCATCGACTGCTTCTTCATGGCATCGCTCATCGGGGCAATGGAAATCTCGCCGAGAACCTCCAGCGTTACACCCTGGCGGACGTCGCTCTGGCCGCGGCCATCCAGGATAAGTGTCTCCCAGCTGTGGCTGAGCATATTGATGAACCCCGGTGCCACCGCCAGGCCCGTGGCATCAATTTCCAGTTTGCCCACCGCGTTGGACAACTTGCCGATTGCCGCAATGGTGTCGCCATTGATGGCCACGTCTTCCACAAGGCCCGGGTTGCCCGTGCCGTCATAGACCGTGCCGCCCTTGATGAGGATGTCGTATTCCGTCTTTTGACACGAAGCTGTCGAAAGAACCAGGAGGATAAGGAGTAACTTTTTCATGCGCATGTTGATAACTGTAGAAAAGTAGACAAAAAGGAAGGAATCAACAACGACGCCATGGCGGCCATTTTGAACCTAAACGGGATTCGGTAAATTGAATGCCCAACCACCCATGAGCAAAACACGCCTTGCACTCCTGTTGACGCTGACACTCGCCTCCTTTGGCGTTGCCGCACAACGCACCACCCTAATCGCCAAGTCGCTCATTGACGGAACCGGGAAAGTGATTCCCAATCCGGTTATCGTCATTGAAGGCGAACGCATCCTGAGCATCAGCTCGAAAGGGAGCATTCCCAAAGGGTCTACCGTGGTGGACGTTGGCGACTATACGCTGCTCCCCGGCCTCATCGATCTGCATGTCCATCCCAACCTTACGACCGGCGATTACCAGGTCGATCACCTGCGTGCATCGTCGGCGGCTAAAGCGCTGTTGGGTCTGAAGAACCTGCAGGACATTCTTGCAGCCGGGTGGACCACCGTTCGGGTGGCAGGCGACGGTGACGTCGGCTATGCCAACCTGGAAATCCGTGATGCGATCAACCAGGCAATGTTTACTGGTCCGCGCATTTTTGGCGCCGGGCACTACCTGTCGGTTACCGGTGGTGGTGGCGATATCAACTTTCTCTCCTATGAGCAGAAGGTCATTGCCGACGGACTGATAGTTGACGGCGTGGAAGAAATGCGAAAAGCTGTCCGCACTGAAATCAAGTATGGAAGCGATTGGATAAAACTCCTGGTCACCGGTGCCTTTATGTCTGCCGGCGACAATCCCAACAATGTACACTTCACCCTGGAAGAAGTGCAGGCGGCCGTGGATGAGGCTGCACGACGCGATGTTCCTGTGATGGCTCACGCCCATGCTGCGGAAGGGATCAAGTTGGCGGTGCGGGCTGGCGTTCGAACCATCGAACACGGATCTTTCATCGACGAAGAGGCAATGGATCTCATGATCCAAAAGGGCACCTGGCTGATTCCCACCTTCTGTGTCCATACCTACTTCGAGCAACAACCCAGTGTCGACCCGGCCCTTCAGAAGAGCCTGGAAATCGGAAGGAGAACGAAGGAATCCATGTACGCAAACATGAAGCTTGCCGCGAAGAAAGGCGTGAAGTTTGGACTGGGCTCGGACAATGTGGGCTGGCCGGCCAACTTCTCGGCCAGTGAACTCGCCGAATACGTTTCCATCGGCATGACCCCCATGCAAGCCATCCAGTGTGCCACAAAGGTCAATGCTGAAATACTGAAGAAAGAGAAAGACCTGGGTACGGTAGAACCCGGCAAACTGGCCGACTTAATCGCGGTAAAAGGCGATCCCCTGAAGGACATCTCCGAACTCCAACGGGTCAAATTTGTGATGGCCAATGGAAAAGTCATCAAGAATGAGAGGTAACGCCTACACACTTTTACATGTTGCGGTTCTACATTTTTCATTTTGCGGTTAAGCCCGCTCTTCCGAATTGAAAGAGAATCAAAATCCCCAAAACACCATGCGATCGAAAATCACCTCCCTAACCCTCCTGCTTACCCTGCT
Source organism: Cyclobacteriaceae bacterium (assembly GCA_041917735.1). Taxonomy (GTDB): domain Bacteria; phylum Bacteroidota; class Bacteroidia; order Cytophagales; family Cyclobacteriaceae; genus ELB16-189. Next base: position 524 of record JAYRXB010000207.1, on the reverse strand, counting down.
CCTGGTAACCCGTTGCCAGCCTCCGGGCGAGCTGTATGAAGGCGCACTTTGCATTCAGAACATCACCACCATCGATCCTCAGGAAGGGTCACGCGAAGGGCAAACCGTGATTGTGAAGGATGGCAAGATTCTCAAGATCGCACCGACCGCCGAACTCAAGCTTTCGGATAAGAACCAAATCGTCGACGGCACCGGCAAATTCCTGATCCCAGGGCTGTGGGACGCGCACGTTCACTTTGCCTACATGGAATCGCTGGCGCCGCGCATGTTTGATCTTTTCCTCCTGTATGGCATCACCAGCGTACGCGACACCGGCGGGGAAATCATGTTTGTGAAGAAATGGAAAGATGCTGCTCTAGCCAGCCCGACCGATGCGCCGCGCGTCATGATCGCCGGCCCGCTTCTCGATGGGATGCCCAACGTCTACGACGGCAGCGACCCGGGGCATCCTCCCCTCTCCATCGGCTCCGGTTCAGTAGAGGCGCTCGAAGCACTGATTCAAAGACTCGACAGCATCGGCGTGG
>JAYRXB010000206.1:0-4366 GCA_041917735.1 Cyclobacteriaceae bacterium | reverse complement strand
CGCCGAAGCAGGAGACGCATACAACGAGATGAGCAAAATGCCTAACGCACATTGTTTCATAAAGAGAATGGATAAAGTGAAAGGACTGCTCCCGATACGGGTGCAGCATCAAACAGCATCGCCTGGGTGCCAGGCGGTAGAGAGCATCAGATCAAATCGTCAAATGACGGAATAGAATGCAGCGCTGAATACCCGCGATATGGTAGGGCGGGAGTTGACCGAACAACTGGTGAACGGAGGAAGAAACCGAGAAGGATAGTTCTCGTGAAACCAACGCGTGGAGAACCTTGCTGTCCTGACGAACAACCTCATCCTCCGATTCGGTTTCGCTGTCTCCCGTTTGACGGGTGAAAAGCGACTGGGCATCAAATTGAAGCGAATGAATGGAAAGCTGATTGATATCCGACAGGCGCTCGGGCTCAGAGGCCCCCAGGGCTGAAGCGTAGCCCGCGATCGATAGGATCAACCCGGTGCAAATCACCAAGGCAAACGGGCGGGCTATCTTTCTGATTGTTTTCACCGGAGCAGCAGACGCTGGATTGTATCTGTGCAAATGTACTTGTTTTCACATCTATTTGAAAAGTGCTAAGATTGCCACGATGACTCAGCGACAAATTTGGCCGCTCCGTTACTTGTTCATTCTTTCATCGGCTGCATTTTGCTCGGTGCTTATTTCCCCTAACGCCCGTTCGCAGTCTTCCGATAACCTTCACTTTTCCGTTGACCGTCCGGGAATCTCTGATTATCCGACCATCGTACCCAAAGGTTGGTTGCAACTGGAAACCGGTGTGGAATATTATCAGCGGGAGAACTACCGCTCCATCTCGCTTCCCACTGTGCTGGTACGGACTGCCATAACCAAGGGGATCGAAGTAAGGATGATCAATCGTTTCCTGCGGATCGATTCGCTCAAGGAAAATCCCGACGACAAACACTATTACTTCGGGGCTGCTGAAGTAAAGGCGGTGCTAATACGGGAGCGGGGGTGGCTGCCGGCAACGTCCCTGCTGGTTGGCTATTCCATCACTCCTGAAACCACCAAAAAGCTCCGCGGACCCATCTGGGGAAATTATGCCGTACTGTTATTCGAGAACAACCTGCATGACCAGGTGCTGTTCAATTACAATGCGGGTGTAACCTGGAACGGTTATGAAGGGAGCACCTCCATGATGTACTCATTCGCTTTCGAAGTCGAGTTAAGTACCCAGCATGCTGTATTTATCGAGCAAAGCACCTTTTTCAATCGAGGAACCAAGAATGACTACTGGGTTGATGCCGGGTACACACACCTGGCCGCGAAGCACAGCCAGATCGACTTTTCCGTGGGCGTGGATCTGAACGGGGATGCCGATGATTTCTTTGTGGCGATAGGGTATTCTACGCGAATTCAATTCAAGAAAGAATAGGGCAAAGGCCTAGTCAATATCCGGGTGGCCTTCGTGGTACAGGCTGTGATGAATGATGGCCGAGGGAACAAAGGTAAACTCCAGGACCAGGCTGTTGGGTGTTTCATTCCCGGCGCTGGAGAACTGCCAGCCAGCCGACAGCACCCAGTGATCGGTGAGGTGATAGCCGAGTCCTACGACAGAAATCCCGAGTGAATGCGTTCCGGAAATGTGCTCGGCAATGAAAAGCATGTTCGAGTGCACGATTTCCTTCTCGATCCCAACTTGAAAGCCGATGGGATCGTAGGACGAGGAGAATAGCGGATTGAGATCCCCAGGACCAAGAATGGTCTCGGACCCGTGGTTGATGCCCGTAATCAGTTTGAGTTGAATCTTGGGAATGACTGTCACGAGGTTGGCGTAAGTGAAATTGCCGAAGTGCATGCCCGGGGAGAAACCTGCCTGGGTTCCCAGGCTTACCTTGAATGTCCGGTTGAGTACAAATGCCTTCTGAAGATTGACCGTAAAGAAGGGGTACAACGGCGGTTGCGTGGCGTCGGCGTTGGTCTTTAGTATGGATCCGGGGCCATGCGGGTCGAGGATGACGCCCAGGAAGTTGGCGCCAATTTCGAAGTCCTTACCCAATCCGTAGCAGAACGTGGTATTCAGCGCCACCGTCTGGTCGGTCAGGAAATTGACTTGTTGCTGGAAGAAAAGCTTGTTCTTCAGTGTGATGTCGGAGGATGGTACGTTGAAGAGATTTTGCTGGCACCAGGCGGGCGTTGCAGGGGCTAGCAGCACAAGAATGAAAAAGACATTCAGGTCACTGAAGCGGAAGGGTTTGTTCGCGCGCATGGAACCTATGTTGGAACAGGCAGCGCAAAGATCATAAAGGGGATCGAAACCTGGAATGACCTCGAGCCGGCATTTGGGTCGGGCTGTCCCATGGAACCGGCAAACAGGTACACATCCAAGTATTTGGACGTTGAGAATAGCCCCCTGTATCCCTTTGGGTTCGGGCTTTCCTATACGTCCTTTTCCTACTCCGAACCGCAGCTCAGCCGCAGCACCCTGGCAGCCGGGGATACCCTTGCCGTTCGTGTAAACCTGACCAACACCGGTACCGGAAAGGGGCAGAAGTGGTACAACTCTATGTGCGTGATTTAGTGGGTTCTGTGACTCGTCCCGTCGTGGAAATGAAGGGTTTTCAACGGGTAAACCTGAAGCCGGGCGAGCAGCGGCAGGTCACTTTTTACCTCACATATAAGGACTTGGAATTTTGGCGGATTGATGGCAGTTTCGGATCGGAGCCTGGGAAGTACCTGGTTTTTGTTGGCGGCAACTCCCGAGACCTCCGGCAGGCAACGATGGAACTTCGATAACGATCCTATACCTAGCCTATGGTGCAACGCTCCCAGGAAATTGAATTGCTGACCCTACCGGCGTCGGTCAGCCCGCTCATTGAACATGGAATCTTCACACGCACCGTCGGCGACATCCGGGTTCATGGAATAATCTGCGGTTGGATCAAGTACCGCAACGCTCACATTCATTCCATCCTTGGCCCTTACCTCGTTCTTCTTGACCCTACCTGGAGCGACTGGGTTCCAATTTTCTCCTGGGTTATCGAGCATCCGGAAGGAACCATCGTGGTTGATACCGGCGAGACGCACCGCGCGAGCCGGCCCGAGGCCCTCAAGGGAGGTGGAGTAAATGGCTGGCTGAACAAGCACCTGGCGCGCATCAACATCAGTGAGTCCTCAGACCTTTCTGCCCAACTCCAGCTCCTGGGTCTTGACATGAACGACGTGCGCTGGGTAGTGCTGACGCATTTACACCTCGATCATGCTGGTGGGCTTGAGTATTTTCCGAAGTCTGAAATCCTCGTATCGCATAAGGAGTATGTGCGGCCCCATGCTTTTGTCGAAGGCGTATACCCTTCCTGGTTCAATCCCCGTCTCATTGGTCACCACGACGACATCGGTGGTGAATTTGAGCGTGGCCATGTGTTGACCAACGCTGGCGACGTGATTATCGTACCGACACCGGGGCATACTCCCAACCACCAGTCGGTCATCTTGAAGACACCCGAGACGAATTTCTTTTTTGCGGGAGACGCCTGCTTCAGCACCGCCCACCTGGAGTCAGGGTTTGTTCCAGGGATCAATGTGGATCGAAAGCAGGCCCGGGCCACGTTGAACCGCATCCGCGAATTTTCGCGGAGTCATCCCATGACCTTCCTGCCCAGCCACGACATGCACGCCGTGCGGGCCGCTTTTGGAGACTTCCGGGCTTAGTGATTGCGCAAGACCCCGAACTTTGACCAGAGGTTTGAAGGTTTCTCCTCAAAGTTGGTATTGAACAGGTTCACGGCGGCGAAGATATACAGGATAAAGCCGGCCAGTATGAGCAGTTGGGGCAGGGAGGTCTTCTGAATATCCTGCTTGTTCTTCACATCACAGATTTCACCCGGGCAATACTGGACCTTGTCCTTGTAGAAGACTGCGTAGACCAGGCAGCCGAGGCAAATGCCGAATGCTGACTCAAAGAACAGGAAGATCAGGCAGAACAGGAAGGTGAGGCCGGTTATTTTTCTTTCCTCGTCTTTTGCATGGAGAGGAATTCCGACCGGCCGCTCTGCACCGTATAAAGATGCAATTGCTGGTCTCGGCTGCTCAGGTAAGCAATAAACTCTCCGTCATTGCTCCAACCCGTACCCTGGCATTTTTCGATAATCTTGACGGGTTTTGCGTCGGGATTGCTGTCCATCAGATAGGCATGACCATCCATCATCAAAAGAAGTTTGTTTTTGGCTGGAGAATAGCTGACGGCCATTTGTTTCCTTTTCTTGTAGATGGTACGCGGCAATTTTGACGTCAAATCGGTTTCGAAGATTTCTGAGATCGGCTCGTAGGTAGTGGTATTGATCGTGGTGACCCTCACAATGCCATTGAAGGAGGTGGGGCTCTCCATCTCCCTGG
>JAYRXB010000205.1:0-4405 GCA_041917735.1 Cyclobacteriaceae bacterium | reverse complement strand
TACCACGGTGCGTGATTTTTGTACCATGGCATTTGCTTCAGCGGGAATTGAAATCTCGTTTCGGGGAACCGGAGATAAGGAGCAGGGTGTAGTGGTACACTGCTCGTCTCCGGAATTCCAGGTAAAGCCAGGTCAGGTTGTTGTCGAAGTTGATCCGCGCTACTTCCGGCCCACCGAAGTGGACCTCCTGATTGGCGATGCATCCAAGGCCAAGGCCAAGCTGGGCTGGAGCCCAAGCTATACCCTGGAAGCCATGGTTAACGAGATGGTCGCCTCCGACCTTGACATTTTTCGTCGTGACCTTCACCTGAAACAAGGCGGCTACACCGTGTTGCGCCGCATGGAATGATGGACAGGAATGCCAGGATCTTTGTTGCAGGGCACCGGGGTATGGTGGGATCAGCCATCGTACGGCGCCTTCAATCCAAGGGATTTGCTAGCCTCATCCTACGCACGTCATCCGAATTGGACCTGCGTGACGGGTCGGCTGTAGCCAGGTTCTTTGAGGCCGAAAAACCCGATTACGTCTTCCTGGCTGCGGCGAAAGTGGGGGGCATCGTGGCGAACAATACGTTCCGGGCAGAGTTTCTTTACGACAACCTCATGATCCAGAGTAATGTGATTCATGAATCCTACCGTGCCGGAGTAAAGAAGCTCTTGTTTCTCGGAAGCTCGTGCATCTACCCTAAACTGGCCCCGCAACCTCTGAAAGAAGAATACTTGCTCACCGGCCTCCTCGAGTCAACCAATGAGCCCTATGCCATCGCCAAAATTGCGGGGATAAAAATGTGCGATGCATACCGAAGTCAGTACGGCTGTCATTTCATTTCGGCGATGCCAACCAATCTCTATGGCCCCAATGACAATTATGACCTCCAGAAGAGCCACGTGATTCCTGCCCTGTTGAGAAAATTTCACGAGGCCAAGCTGCAGATGAATCCCGAGGTGGTGGTCTGGGGGACGGGAACGCCCTTGCGCGAATTCATGCACGTCGATGACCTGGCGGAGGCGTGCTTGTTCTTGATGGATAAGTTCGATCAGCCGGGATTCATCAATGTGGGCACCGGAAAGGAATTGAGCATTCGTGCGTTGGCAGAACTGATCGCAGGAATTGTTGGTTACTCCGGGAAGATTGTCTTCGACACTACCAAACCGAACGGAACACCAAGAAAATTGATGGATGTTGGAATGCTGCAGGCGTTGGGGTGGAACTATAAGATCGGTCTTCGTGAAGGCCTGCAAGAGACCTACCAAACGGCAAATTTCCTAAGTCAAGTCTAACTGTGGAACTGCGGGATTTTCTTGTTACCCCCATCTTCCTGTTGCTGCTATACGGAGTCGCCTACGTTATTCGTCCGCATGTCACAGACCCCGTTACCCGGCAATATTTTTTGCCGGGGCTCACGGTCAAATTGTTCGGAGGCATTGCGCTGGGCGTAATCTATCAATACTACTACGGAAGCGGCGATACGTTCATGTTTCATACGTATGGCAGCCGAATTGTCTGGAACGCCTTTGTAGAGTCTCCGGCGGTGGGAATGAAGCTCATCTTTGGCAAAGCAAATGCCATGGAGGGGGTGTTTCAGTACGCCTCTCAAATCTATCACTTCAGGGACTTCAGCTCCTATATGATCATTCGCATGGCGGCGCTGTTCGACTTGCTTACATTTTCTACGTATTCCTCCACGGCCGCACTTTTTGCCGTACTTAGCTTTATCGGATCCTGGCAGTTCTTCCTGACCTTTTACAAACAGTTTCCAACGTTGCATCGCCCCTTGGCCATCGCTTCGTTGTTCATTCCGTCTGTCATTTTCTGGGGAAGTGGCATACTGAAGGATTCGGTCATGCTGGCCTGTGTGGGCATCGCGACACACCAGTTCTACCAGATCTTTCAGGAGCGGAGGTACAGGGTTCGGAACTTCGTTCTTCTCCTTGGTGCACTGATGATGATTTTCTACGTGAAGAAGTTCATTCTTCAGGCTTACCTTCCTGCGGTGATACTCTGGATCGGATCCTTGAACGTTGTGTATATCCGTTCGTTTCTGCTGAAGGCAATGCTGGTGCCGTTTGTCCTCTTGATTCTTGCTACCTCGGCCTATTTTACGGTAGTGAAGGTGGGTGAAGATGATGAACGATATGCCGTGAGCAAGCTGGCTACAACGGCAAGAACCACGGCGTACGACATACGGTATTGGTCCGGACGGGAGGCGGGATCCGGTTATTCGTTGGGGGAATTGGATGGAACCTATTCCACCATGTTGAGCCTGGCGCCCAGTGCCATCAATGTTTCCCTGTTTCGGCCTTACTTGTGGGAGGTGAATAATCCCCTGATGCTGCTCTCGGCTTTGGAGAGCCTCGTTCTCCTGATCTTTTCCGTTTATATTGTTGTTGTAGGATGGTCCCGGTTGCCTTCGGCCCTGGTCGATCCAAACATCTTGTTTTGCCTCGCCTTTTCCCTCACGTTTGCTTTTGCCGTAGGCATTTCCACCTTCAACTTCGGCACCCTCGCTCGTTACAAAGTTCCGCTGTTGCCGTTCTTCTTAACAGCACTAATCCTGATCTTGAATCACAGGAACAAGGACAGAAAAGTTGATGCGTTGGATTGAACTGAAAAGTGATCTTGAACCTTCGTTCTTCCCGCAGCCCCGAGCCGGCTCCTCAGCGAAGGGTCCCCGATCAAGAGCTCAAGACTTTCGATCCACTCGGGCTCTTGCTGGCAAAGAAAGCCATTGACACCATGTTCAACGATTGATTTGTTTACCCCGACCGGAGAGGCGAGCACCGGTTTTGCCAATGCCATGAACTGAAGAGCCTTCAAGCCGCACTTACCTTCTGACCAGGGATCGGCATGCAGCGGCATGACACCGATGTCAATCCGGGCCAGGTCGTCAATTTCTGTTTCTTTCGACCAGGTCACGAACTCAGCGTTCGGGATGGCGGGAGCCGGTGGTCGATCGGCAATAATCAACCAGCGGACCTGGGTGTGCTTTTCCGAAATTTTGGCGATCACGCCCCGAAGCCAATCCATGTAGCGCAAGGTAGAATGTGTGCCCGTCCATCCGATGGTCAGTGTTTCATGTTCGCGCGTGGTTCGTGGATAGTGGTGATTGACAGTGTCTATGGTCGTTGGGTTGACGATCACCCGCGGGCTGAACTGTCGGGCATAGTCTGCGAGGTAGGGATTGCCAACGCTGACGCGATAACTCAAGCGGCAGATGGTGCCCACTTTATGGGGATACTTGATCCAGGCCATCCAGTTATTTTCCTTGCTGGTATTCGGAATCCAGATGGCATCATCGAAGTCATAAATGATCCGCTTCCTCATCACCCGCGCCATGATCCATTCCAGAATCGGAGGCCCTACCGGCAGAGCTTCCCGGTGGATGAAGATCCAATCGTAGGTCATGGCCTGAAACAGATTGAAGATCCTTCTCCATAAACCTGCCAGGAACCCGAATGCTTTCTTGATCGTGTGCCCATCCTCATAGAGAATGACCCAGGCGAACTTTGGCCAGAAGGATTGACGTGAATACCGATACCCGCGGGAGTGCAAAACCTCCAGGTATTGCTCAAAACGAAATCGCTGGGACGCGGCAGTGCCCGGAGGATAAGGGTGAAGAAAAAGTATGGATGGTTGCCGCATAGCTTATTCCCGGTTTGACAATCGACGGAAGAGCTCGGTCGGTGGAGAAGTCATGGCAGATTGCTCCAGAAAAAGCATGGGGTCGTCCACCGGCTCGTAATCAGCGCCATGTTGAAGGGCTTGATTCATGCGCGAAAGATTTTGCCGATTTCTGTCGGCAAAGATGGACTTTCCTTTTTGGTCGGCAAGGGTGCAGATCAATGAAACCAGGATCACAAGATAGGCTGCGCGCGTCACGTTAGCTTCCGGGAGCGCATCGATTCCCAACCCAATCAGCAGGAATAGCCAGGGGAGGGTCAGCGAGGTGTAATAGTAGTGGATGTCTTCGGTTTGGTAACGCGTGATCATGAGAATGGCGTTAACCGCCAGGATTCCAAGGATGGCCGTCAGGATGGCCCGGCGCTTTCTTGCATCCACCGAATGCCGATAAATCGCGATGGCAAATACCACAAGCGATACGACAGCGGCCAGGTTCAGTGCCAGGTAGTCAGCCTTATAGGTAGGCAACACCATGCGGATCATGGAAGATCCCAGCAATCGGAGCAGGTAATTTGCTTTGTCAAGCCAACCCAGTACTACACCCTCAGACAAGGAAGAAACACTGGTGAACGTGTTCTGCAGGTAAAGCAGATGAATCCCGTAAACAGCAAGGATAATTGCCAGGCAGGCCATCAACCGGCGCGTGGCTCCACCGGGAAGAATTAGAATGACCAGAAGCATAGCGACGGGAAAAAGTATCCCGGTCGGAAAGAAGAACTGTTG
>JAYRXB010000204.1:0-2001 GCA_041917735.1 Cyclobacteriaceae bacterium | reverse complement strand
GAATCTCGCTGCAAGCTCTCGATCGAGAAACTTAGAGGCATTCTTCTTCAGCCAATTCAGTTCATCCTGCGTCCACTTCTTTCTTCCTGGGCGCCGCAAATCCATCTTGACCATTTGAAAAGACACTGAAGGTGCTGTCCTCCCAATAGCCTGAGCCATCTTGGCATTGCTCATAGCCAGATAATTGTTTCGGATAAATTCACGCTCCTCGGCTGTGAATCTTTTGTAGTAGCTACTCATTTGCGTACCAGGGCTTTGATCTGTTTGCGGTACTCGTTCTTGCTGTCGCACTTGACCAGCAGCTCGCGCAGCGCGGGCATGCCAATGAGGCGTTCGAAGGCGGCCTCATCCAGGCACTCTTCGTCGAGGGCCAGGCAGAAGTTGCGCTCGTACACGAAGTCCAGGCGCTTGTTGCGCAGCTGCTCCACCCAGCAGGATATCTGCCGTGCCCGGCTGATGTTGTTGATGTTGATCTGCCCCTGGCGCACGTTCTTGCTGTTGCCGCACAGGCGCATGAGGGTGGTGACGCTCATGAGCGGGTACTTGTTGATGAGCTTGCAGAACTCGCGGTACTCCCTCCGGCCCTCGATGGCGTAGAAGTTGATGAAGTCCATCATGCTCCAGTTCTTCTGGGCGGTGTTGAGCACGGCGATGTCTTCCTTGGTGAGGGTGGCCTTGATGTAGTAGACCTCTTCGCCGAGCAGCTCGCAGGCGGCCACCCGGTGCTGGCCGTCGATGATCTCCATGCGATCGTTGACGATGACCGGCCGGATGTACAGCAGGTTCTTCTTTTGGATGCTGGCGGCCAGCTTCTTCACGTGGCCCTTGTTCACCTCCCGGTTGGAGACGATGGCGCGGAAGCTGGTGTAGTCTTTGGTTTTGTAGATCTGCATAGGATTTCAGAAAAGGGTAAGCTGACTATTGACCTGTTCGGCGGGTCGTGCCGGGATCCGCTCCGGCCTGGCTACCGGCCCCACTTGCGACTCGAGGATGTGGATGGCGTCCTGCAGCTGCGGGATCCGCTGCCTGGCCATGCGGGCGCTCTCGGCGTACTGCCGCACGCTGGCCATGCTGCCGTGGAAGGCGGCGATATCCTGCTCCTGAGAGAGGCGGCGCTTGAGGAGTTTGATGACCCATTGCATTCAGTTAAAGTTGTTTTTCAATCAAAGCCCGCAACCAAGTAACCTCTTCAAGGAGCCTGTCAGCTTTTCCGATAATCTGCTGTTCCTGGTCGATGCCGCCTTGTTTCTGAACATAATCCGCGAAAGATCTTGCGATAGATTCAAGGACATTTATCGGTCCTACGAATGTGGGTTGTATTTCCTTCAGCATCGATCTTTGCTCCTCTGTGACTTGCACCCTTGTCAACGTTCCGTCAACTACATAGTAGTGCCCCCAATCCTCATCGTAGATAAAGAGCTGCGCACCTCCAACCATTGGAGATTGTTGAATATGAATTCTTACTTTCCTCATTCAGATTGATAGAGTTTCAGTTGATGCGGTCTCGAATGTTTTCGGCCATAGCGGCGGTTCATGATGTGATGGCCCAGGTCGTGGCGCAGGTGGCAGCGCTGGCACCACCGGCGCAGGTTGGTGAACCGGTTGTTGTCTTTGTCACCATCCACGTGGGCGGTGGTGAGAATTACCTTGCTGCCGGTCTCCGGGTGGGGCTGGTAGTTCTCGGCCCGGCACTCGGGGTATGTGGGCGAGCCCTCACAGCAGTCCTTGCCATTCGCCAGGATGGTTCTCCTGCGGATGAGCCGGACGATGAGCGTCCACTTGGGGTGGTATTCGCGGTAGTCGATGGGCATCAGTAAACACCTTCAACCGTTGCACCATTACACCTGGGGCATATCGGCCCAGGGTTCTCTACTCCACTCCACTGACAGCCCAGGCACTGGTAGTACTCCGGCTCACAGAGGTCAAATTCATCAGGCAGTTCATCGTCCTGATCATCGTCACTGTTGTTGGCCCCGAATCCGCAGGCGCCACAGGACTGAT
>JAYRXB010000203.1:0-2915 GCA_041917735.1 Cyclobacteriaceae bacterium | reverse complement strand
CACGGCTGCACCGCTAGTTTACTTTCTTGCGCATGTCAGCCATCTCCTTCTTGATGGGCTCGATGAGTTGCGTGACATCCCGGTCAGTCCGGTAGCGGGCGAACCACGGCCCATGGGTTACCTGGGTAAAGTCCACCCAGCGTGCCTCCTTGGCTTTTTGCAGCCAGTGAAGCATTTCTTCTTTTCTTCCGCGAATGGCATAGATGGCTGCAATTCGAAATGGAACTTCGTCGTCCTGAGAGCCACGCTCATATTCCTGCTGGTTCATGGCGAGTGCATGTGTCAGCAGAACATCAGCCTCGACACGTTTCCCTTCTTCGAGCAGTATTTGTCCCAACCCGATAGGAGCGGGGGTGTTCGCATCCGTCTTGTAGTTTTTGTTGTTCCGTATCGAGCCTTCAAAATGTGTCCGCGCTGTGGTTGGATCACCCGCAAAATGGGCAATCAGCCCGGCGAGCTCCAGCACCTTGTGGTCATCCATGCCAAGTTCCAGGATTCTTGGAACAAGTTTGAGTGCCTCTCGCTTGCGTCCCTGGGCCACATAATTGTACGCGAGGATCTCGTAGGTTTGTGCATAGGGCTGCAATTCAAGAGACTTGTTCAGTGACTCGACCGCCCGATCGTGGTCTCCCAACAGACCGTATATCCATCCAATCATCTGGTAGGCAATCCAGTTGGAGGGCGTAATGCCAGCCGACCGCTTTTCAAGAGTCAAGGCGTCAATAAATTCAGCGCGGAAGAAATGGGCGGTGCCGAGATTCCCGACGGCGGAGGCATTGCTGGGACTCAATTCAACGGCTTTCTTGAGGAGGGGAAATGCCTTGTCGTAGAGCTTTTTGTAATTGTAAGCGTTGGCCATTGCCTTATAGCCTTCCGAGAGGGTGGGGTCCAGAAGAATTGCACGCTGTCCGGCATTCAATGAAGAATCGAGCCAGGCTTGGTCATTTCGAAAGGTGTATACCTGGCTGAACGCATCGCCCAGCCCGGCCCAGGCCAGCGCATACCCGGGGTCGGCTTCAATGGCCATCCTGAATTCGGCAATGGCGGAATCATTGGCTGTTTTGTTGTACTTGTAATAGAGATTTCTCCCAAGGCTGTAATGGAAATAGGCGGAGTCGTGGTTTGTTAATCGGCGGGCGATCGGTTTTTGTTCTTCCTCGGACAAGTCAATCTGGAGATGAACCGCTACGGCCAGTGCTATCTCCGCGTCTACCGTCATGAAGTTCCTTACTGTCCTGGTGAACGTGTTGGACCACATGAAGCGATTGTTTGAAGCGTTCACCAACTCGGCATAGATGATGACTTTGTCGCCCTCTCGCCTGACATTGCCGAGAAGAATCTTCTCCACATTCAATTCTTCACCCACGGCATCAAGGGCAGACAGGAGTTTGCCCTGGTACTTTTGGGTGCTCTTCCGGTTCGTTACAGTTAATTCAGGAAGGATAGACAACTTGCCAATGATATCCTCTGTCAGCGCATCAGCCATGTACTTTTCGTTGTATTCACCCCCGCGGCTTTCAAAAGGAAGCACGGCTACCGAAACCGGATTCCCCTTCGAAGCGACCGGAGAATCTTCAAGGATTAGCTTGGTATACAGTGCCAGCAAACCCAGGGACAACACGAGCACAAAAATGGCGGGCGTACCGGTAAGTGGCTTCTTCCGTGAAGGCGGAAACGGGTTTTCATTAGCCTTTTCGGACGTCGTTCGGATCAAACCGTGAGGACTGACTTCATACATCCAGGCAAGCACCATGGCTATTGGTAAACCGAAGGCAAGTATCCGGCTGACCAGAATGATGATGCGTTCTTCAATCTTCAGGTAGGGTGTAGCAGCCGAAAGGAGTTGCAAGATGAAGACCGAAATGATCACGTAGGATATTCCGGCACGGATGACATTCCTTCTCCGTATCTCCTGGAGAAAGTCTCCGGAAATGATTGCTGACCTTGCTGAAACGGCCGATGGTGCCTCTTCATCCTCTTGTTCCCCGGGACTAAGCAGGTAGGCATTCAGGATGCCGCCAATGGCGTTCGCCACTTTGTTAATCTGATCGCGATAAATCGTCTTGCTCTGGTTTTCCCCCCGCTCATCCGTCAGGGTTAGCGGCCTGTTTACGCCAGGTGAGCGAAAGACAAAATCAACTGGGCGCAGGACTGCCCCGGAGGTTTGCTCAAACAGGTTCTTATCACGGCTGTCAATGTCGTGAAGAAGAATGGGTAGGACCCGACTGGCCGTGTTTCCATTTTCGAGGCGCACCAGTAGCCCCAGGCTGTCCTCCCGGGCACCCTGGCAAAATGGAACAAACTCATGATTCCACGCAAAACTCTTCTGATCGCAGTACGTACGCGAAAGGATGGGAATGAAAATCAGGCACTTCAGCTTGCCCTTCAGGCTCTCGTCAACCAGGTGCGTGTCCTGGAGGCCATCGTGCGGATTCTCGTCAAAGTAGATATTGACGGAATCTTTCAGTGTGGCACCTAACTCTTCGCGCAGATCCTCGACAAACTGCCGCACCCATCCCGACCGGTTATCATTCTGCCGGTAACTGATGAAGATATCGTACTCGTAGCCGGGGAGCAGCGAGGGCATAATCAAATATAACCAAATCGGGGCTATTTGGCTTGGCGAAAACCGCTACCTATTTCCCTGCAATCCGGGAAACTTCACCCAGCACCCGGTCGATCTCTTCCCGCGTGTTGTACATGGAAATGCCCATGCGGGTGACCCCGCCGCGTTCCAGCAAACCCAGCACTTCAATGGCCCGGATGGCGTAAAAATGCCCATCCCAGGCAAAGATGTTCTTCTCCGCCAGCTGCCGGCAAACCTGGTCCGGCGTCTTCCCGTCCACCACGAAAGACACCGTCGGCGTCCGGGACACTGACGAGAAATCCTGGCCAACGCATGTTATGCGATCCAT
>JAYRXB010000202.1:0-4348 GCA_041917735.1 Cyclobacteriaceae bacterium | reverse complement strand
GTAGAATGAGAAAATTACTACTCTTGGCGCTGCTCACCGGCATCTTGCATCCGGCACTTTCCCAAAAAATAAAGTCCAAGGATGTCAAGCGGGCAATCGAGCAGGGAAACGTTTCAGAAGTTAACCTGAGAATAGGTGACCAGTTTACACCGGACACCAATATGGAATTTGATTTGGAGGTAAGACTGACCGATGGCAATGTGATGCTTGCCTCTGATTTCAATGTCATCTGGGATCATGCGACGTTGGACATTGACAACACACCCTATAAGATAAAGGGTGAATTTTTGTCAAACGGAAAGGGTGTTCTCAAGCCACGTGACCCCTCCGCCTACTACCCGAGCCTTCCCGTACATGTGTCCATTGAACTCGCTGGAAAAAAGGCGGAAAAAACACTTAGTCCTCTTTTCTGCTACCCCAGTCTTCTCATCATGCGGACTGGTCCGAAAGGCAGTTCGGGCAGCAATGGCAGCAAGGGTTCGTATGAAGGCGCCGCCGGCGATCGCGGTGAACGCGGAGAAAATGGCGAACGCGGACCAGACATTTCCGTCGAAATCCTGGAAGAAGAAATTGGAGGAAAGGCCCATGTGATTGTTTTGCTGGATGGACGAAAATACCCGATTGATCCCACCTGCAGCAAAGTAAGAATTGTCTCTTCCGGCGGAAATGGTGGCTCAGGGGGCCGGGGTGGCCGTGGAGCCAACAGCGGCAAGGACAATGCGAGAGAATACACCCGAAGTGGCGGCAATGGTGGCGAAGGTGGAGGCGGTGGGCGCGGAGGAGATGGCGGCACCATTACGGTATCAGGAGCTGCGTACGAAAAGTATAAGAATATTCTTTTGATTGAATCCATCGGAGGAAACGGAGGCGAAGGAGGGTTTGGCGGCGATGGAGGCGAAGGGAAGTACAGCGGGAGAAGCGGGCGAATGGGAAACGATGGCGCGAATGGTAGCGCCGGGCAGGTCGTGATTAAGAACTAGGAATTCACGGCCTACTCGAAAGAAGCCTCGTTCCACCGGAGCTCATTCTTGACAGAAGTCACCGTGGTGCCCTTTCCAATACGTATCAGCTCCATATTCGCCATCTCTGCGAAATCTTCCATGTGCTCGGCCGTCAGGTTCTGGCTGTAACACGTATGGTGTGCGCCGCCGGCATACAGCCAGGCTGCACATCCGGTGGCCATGTCCGGAAGGGGCTTCCACAACACGCGCGCAACCGGCAACTTCGGCAGGGCTTGCTCAGGGGCTACCGCTACCACTTCATTGACCAATAGACGAAACCGGTGACCGAGGTCTACAACGGAAGCGTTGAGCGCGGGACCGGCAGGGGCATTGAATACCAACCGCACCGGATCTGATTTGCCACCAATGCTCAATGGATGTATTTCACACGAAGGCCTGCCATCCGCAATGCTCGGACAGATCTCAAGCATGTGAGCCCCCAGCACCTGGTTGTTGCCCGGCGCAAAATGGTAGGTGTAGTCTTCCATGAAGGAATTCCCGCCCGGCAACCCCGCTCCCATCACTTTCATGGCACGAACCAACGCCGCCGTCTTCCAGTCACCTTCGGCGCCGAAGCCATAGCCATCGGCCATCAACCGCTGCACCGCCAGTCCCGGCAGTTGCTTCAGTCCATGCAGGTCTTCAAAGGTGGTGGTAAACCCCTTGAAGCTCCCTTGCTCGAGAAAGCGCCGCAAACCAAGCTCGATGCGGGCCGCTTCGATCAGTGACTCCCGATGATTCCCGCCCTTCCTGAGCGCCGGCACCAGGGTATAACGCTCTTCGTATTCCCCTACCAGGGTCGCCACCTCCAGCTCGCCAACGCCCTGAACAACGTGTACGAGGTCACCGACGCCGTACCCGTTTACGGAGTATCCCATCCGGATTTCAGCCTCTACTTTGTCTCCCTCTGTAACGGCGACCTGGCGCATGTTATCGCCGAAGCGGCAGAAACGTGCGCCCTGCCAGTCGTGCCAGGCCATCGCTGCTCTCGCCCACACGTCCACGTGCCCTACAACCTCAGCATCTTTCCAATGTCCGACCACCACTTTTCGGTTCATGCGCAGCCGGGAGAGGATATGCCCAAACTCGCGGTCGCCGTGCGCCGACTGGTTCAGGTTCATGAAGTTCATGTCGATCTCACTCCAGGGGATGTCGCGGTTGAACTGTGTATGAAAATGAAGCAAGGGCCGTGTAAGCGTCTTGAGTCCGCCAATCCACATCTTGGCCGGAGAAAAGGTGTGCATCCAGGCGATAATTCCGATGCAGTCTCTTTCCAGATTTGCTTCCAGGCACAGCTGGCGGATTTGTTCCGGCGTGGTGAGTACGGGCTTGCACACCACGCTGACGGGCAGGTTCAAGGCAACCTGCAGGCTGCCGGCAATTTCCTGTGCATGTTGTGCAACCTGCTTCAGTGCTTCTTCACCGTAGAGGTGTTGAGAGCCGGTGACGAACCAAAGTTGGGGAGTAAGGTTAGTTTTCATTTTGTTTCACGCAGAGGCGCTAAGGCGCGATAAGGCGCAAAGGTAAAGGGTGAGGAATAATTACTGTCCGTAGTAAGCGTCAGGGCCGTGTTTGCGGGTGTAGTGCTTCTTGATGAGTGCATCGCTGAGTGGCGCCGCGTCCGGGTTGATCTGTAACGTCAACGCAGCCATCCGGGCAATCTCTTCCAGGATGGCCGCATTATAGACCGCTTTGCCGGCATCCTTGCCCCAACAGAACGGTGCGTGGCTTCCAACCAGCATCATCTCCACTTGCCGGTAGTCGAGCTTTCGTTCGGCAAAGCAGCGGATGATCTGATGACCGGTCTCCAATTCGTAGTTTCCCTTTACTTGTTCCGCAGACATTGGCGGGGCACACGGAATAGGGCCCGCCACGAAATCGGCGTGCGTGGTCCCCAAAATGGGAATATCGCGCTGAGCCTGGGCCCAGGCGGTGGCGTGGGTGGAATGTGTATGCACGATGGCACCGATCTCCGGCCATGTCTTGTACAACAGCGCATGGGTGAGTGTATCCGAAGAAGGCCGCAATTCTCCTTCTATCGTTACACCGCTAAAGTCGACCACCACCATCATGTCGGCCTCCAGCTCGGAATACGGCACACCGCTGGGCTTGATCGCAAAAGCCTGCAACTTGCGGTCGCATACACTCACATTACCAAACGTAAACATCACGAGGTTCAGTTCGGGGAGGCGGAGGTTGGCCTCCAGTGCCATCTGGCGGATTGCATCGTACTTGCTCATCCTAGCGGGTTTTGGTGGAACTGGGCCAAGGCGTTGAAGCGGGCATAGCGCCGGTCATACACGCTGCGTCGTTCCGGGTTGGGAAGGTACGTTTTTTCAAATCCACGTCCCATGGCTTGCATGGCCAACTCTACCGTGGGATAGAGGCCCGCCGCCGTGGCAGCGAACATCGCCGCACCAGCCGCACACGTCTGGTCAGAAGCGTGAATGCGGATAGGCATCTGCATCACATCGGCCATAACTTGCATCACGTATGGCGACTTCCGTGCGACGCCGCCAAGGCCAATCAGGCCTTTCACGGGTATTCCTTCCTCGCGGAAGCGATCAACGATGGCGCGGGCCCCGAAGCAGGTGCCCTCTACCAAGGACTGAAAAATTGCCGGCGCATCGGTAGCCAGGTTCATACCGGCCAGGACTGCCTTCAACTCCTGGTTGGCATCGGGGGTACGGCGTCCATTGAGCCAGTCGAGCGACAACACGTTGTCATCGAGTACCGACCGCTGTGCTGCCTGCGCAGAAAGTTCACGCAGCAGTCTATCCATGGCCAGGCTGGCCTCCTGCCGATCGGCAACCAGGTGCTTCAGCGGCCAACCCAACACGTTGCGGAACCATGCATAGGTGTCGCCAAAGGCCGACTGCCCGGCCTCCAGGCCGATCATGCCGGGGATGATCGAGCCGTCTACCTGGCCGCAGATGCCGCGGACCAACTTGTTCTGCATGTCGGCGCGTGGGGCAACCAGCATGTCGCAGGTGGAGGTACCCATGACCTTGCTGAGGTGGTAGGGTTCTATTTGTCCGCCGACAGCACCCATGTGCGCATCGAACGCGCCGACGGCCACCAGCACATCGGCTGGAAGGCCCAGTTTCGCCGACCACGTTGCCGAGAGTTTGCCGGCGGGCTTGTCGCTGGTGAAGGTCGCAGTAAACAGCCTAGCTCGGTAGCCCGTTAAGAGCGGATCCAGCGTGGCAAAGAACTCCTCCGGAGGGAGCCCACCGAATTCCTCTGCCCATAACGCTTTATGCCCTGCCGAACATACACCACGTTTCATCGCGTGCACGTCACTTCCACCGGTCAAAACGAAGGGTATCCAGTCGCACTGCTCGACC
>JAYRXB010000201.1:0-5893 GCA_041917735.1 Cyclobacteriaceae bacterium | reverse complement strand
TTTGCCGGAAGATCTTCAAACACACCGGTTACCCGAAGCGGAATGGTATCGTTGAGGTACAGCACTTCACCGAGCGGCTCGTGTGCTCCAAAATATTTCCTTGCCATGCTCTTGGAAACAACTACTGAATTGGATTCAGACAAAACCATATGCGAGTTCCCCACGAGCAATGGAAAGGAGAAAAAATCAAAAAAATTCGCATCGGCGTAGGCAATCCTCGTCTCCATAAAAGAAGATCGCTGATTTTGCTTATTCGTGTAAGAAAAGAAGAGCTGGCGACCGTGAGGCAAGGAGCCTTCTACAAAATTATCTTGTTTAACAAGTCTTGTATATTCTTCAATTTCTTTGAAATCATTCGCTGTCCTTCTTATTACTTCGGGATTAAGCGCTCCGGCAATGGCTGGGCCATCTGCAAATTTCCCAAGCACATACAGCCGGTAAATTCGTTCATAGTCTTTGTGAAACTGATCACTCTCTAATTCATGGCGCGAATAGTTCCAAAGAACCATAAACGACGCAAACCCAACCGCCAATCCCGTCACATTCACAAATGTGAAGAATGGATTTCTGGCCAGCAGGCGGAGGGACAGTTTGAGGTAGTTGAGCAGCATACCAGATTTCACATTTACTCGTGCTTCAACGCTTCTACCGGATTGTGCGTCGCAGCCTTCCACAAAACCGTCAGGGTAGTACCCAACAAAAGAATCAGCATAAAAGCGACTGGCAGGGTGATGTGCCACCACTGAAAATCCACGCGATGAGAATACTTTTCCAGGTATCGTTGCCCCAAATGCCACGCCAAAGGAATCCCGATCAGCAGTGCGATAGCCATCTGCGAGACGGATGACTGAAGAAGCAGCTTTCCGATGTGGCGAAGACTTGCCCCCAAAACTTTGCGTATACCGATTTCCTTAGTCTTCTGTTCCGCGTCGTTAGAGACCATGCCCAGAAACCCCAGGCAGGCAATTCCTATAGCCAGGGTGGCCAGCAGGGCAAGCTGTCTGCTGAGGATCCTTTCCTGGTCATACGACCGGTTAATATGATCCGTTAGAAAGATCCATGTGAACGCCGCCTCTGGAAATGATTTGCCAAACTCGGTTTCGATTGATTTAAGTGACTCATCAAAATGTTCAGGATCGACGCGCAAGGCAACTTTACCAGGCATCATGTCGGGGAATACGCTTCTTTTGTAGGTGAGGACGATGCCGTCATTGCGACTCTTGTCCGGATGTCCGCTATCCTCACCATAATTTACAAAGGGTCGCAGTGGGTAATCTTCCATGACCCCGATGATCTCCATCTTTTCACCGCTCTCCAATTCAATATCAACCTGTGTGCCGAGGGCATCCTGCGGGTTCGCGAATCCGAGGCGTTGGGAGACATAGCGGCTCAGCACCACAACGTTTGGACGCTCATCGGCCACGAAATTCCTTCCAGCCAGCATTCGTACTCCGAAAAACGGAATGAACGTCTCGTCCACTCCCCCATGGGAGTCAATCTGAAAGTATTCTTGCTGCCCCACCCGCTTAATGCGTACACGCCAGTGCGCCGCATCGCCCATTAATGTTCGTCCATAAGTAGCTTCCCGCTCACGGCGGACTGCATCCAGGAACCCCTGAAACCTGGAATCATACGCTGCCGGCCGGAGGGCTGGAATTTCAACCAATACCACCTGGTCGATATTGATGCCCAGGCCTTTATGGAGTATATAGTATAGCTGAGCGCTCACCAGGCTGACCCAAACGATTAGCATCAGGGCAGACGCGTACTGAAAGGTGATCAGGAATTTCGGTACGATGCGGCCCAACCCACCCTTGACGCGTGCCATCAACAACGATCGTGGGTTGTGCGCAACGGAGGTGATTGCCGGATACCAGGCCGTCACAAATATTCCGCCGATTACCATTGCTCCGCTGGCTATCCAGGTGCTGCCCGATATTTCTCCGAATGAGGGTACATCCACGCCGAAGAATATCTGAAGGGGTACCCGTGCCAATTGAATGAACGTGAGGGCCATGCCGATGGCCAAGAAATGAGCAATCGCGGATTCCATAGCAAACTGCATCATTAAATCCTGCCATCCGGCACCTACAATCTTCCGAAGGGCGACCTCTTTCAATCTTCGTGAAGTTCGGGCGACCGTCAAGTTGATGTAGTTGATCCATCCCATAAGCAGAATCAGCATAGCGACCACCCTCAGCACCTCGAGCGTAAACCGTGATTTGGGCCAGAATGTGTCTCCCCAGAAATGGTCGCTGAAGGAAATCTCCTCAAGAGGCTGAACAAAGAAATCTGCGTCGGAGGTGGACCAACGCTTAAACTCATACTCCCAATATTTAAGCTTGTTCTGTTGGATTCGAAACTCCAAGTCTTCAAGGTCAGTCCCCGGATTGACCTTGATGTAGCATGTTGCCCATTGCCCATGGGTTCTGCCATTCCATTTTCGGTATCCATCCGGGTTCGAGAGAATTATACTAAAATTCAGATGCGTATTGTGAAAATCTTCAAACAGGCCTGTCACCGTGGCGGAAATGGAGTCGTTCACCAGCAACAACTGGTTGATCGGATTTTCATTTCCGAAATACTTGACCGCCGTGCTCCTTGACAAGACCACCGAGTTTGGTTTGTGCAGCGCCGTCTTGCCGTCGCCAAGCAGCAGGGGGATGCTGAACAATTCAAGAAGGTTCGAATCGGCTAATACTACCTCCGTCTCGGTGAAGGAACGGCGTTGCGGAGTTTCGCGACTAAGTGAGACTGAGAATCCACCAAGCGCTCGGGCATACTCGGAAATCTGCGGGAAGTCGTTTGCGATCTCAACAATCTGTTCATACGGAATACTACCGCACGTCATTTGCCCGACAGACACCTCCTCCTTCCATTTCCAATAGCAGCCGATACGCGCGATGCGTTGATAGTCCTTGAAGTGCCGGTCCGTAGCGAGTTCTGAATTCGTGTACTGCCAAAGCGCAAAAAAGGCGGCAAATCCCACCGACAACCCCAGGATATTGATCGTGGAGAAATAGGGGCTTCTCAGGAGGAGGCGAACACCGTGTTTTAGGTACTTCAGGAGCATAGGACCGGTTAGTAAAGACCCAGAGCCAAGGGGATACCAGAAGTACAAACTACGAAAAAATGCACGTTGGAGGCCCTGGGGCTTGTGTGGGGACTGGTCGGTGTTTCAAATCGAAACACCGGTAGTGTTTCACTTCGAAACACTTCAAAAAGGACACCCTCAAAAATGCCTGCCTGTACCCCAATTTCAAGTTCCCAGCCTAAAGGCATCCTTTTTGGGTCATAGTTTGGCATAAAGCCTTTGAACCCTGCTGCTCTGATTCTGAACTGCTCGCAAATAGTTAGACCGCTTACCAATCCAACTCCAATCCCTCAATGGAAAACAATGCAACAAACGAGCAAGTGAATGCAACGGGTGGGATAAAGCCGGGGGGTGGCTGAGACCGAGATTTGTTGAGGAAAATGAAAAAGATATGAACAATACATACGTGGTGATGAATTTTTCAAATTCCCGGAACTCATCTTTTTCCATGAGATACCTTACAATTCTCCTGTTTCTACTCGTGAGCGATCAAATTTCTGCCCAATGGGTCGAAAAAGCAGATGGAATCTATGGCGCAAACATTCAGTCCATGGTTTCTGACGGAACAAGCCTCTTTGCTGGCACGACGAATGGGGTGTACCGATCAACCGATGGAGGGACAACATGGGCTCCAGCCAATGCGGGAATGATCAACGGTCACGTTTACTCCCTGGCCGTGCTTGGCGGGAACCTATTTGCAGGGGTCGACGACGCGATCGGCCCCATTGGGGGTGGCGTTTATGTCTCCGTCAACGGCGGCGCAACCTGGACTACTGCCAACACCGGATTAACAAACCTTCGGGTCTATGACCTAGCTGTTGTCGGTTCAAACCTTTTTGCTGCCACGTTTGGCGGCGGGGTCTTTATTTCCACCAATGCAGGAGCTAGTTGGTCGCCGGTCAATACCGGTATAACTGACCTCAACACCAGAACTCTGTTTGCCAATGGCACCAACCTGTTTGCAGGGGCAGGTTTCGGATCCGGCTCCCTGTTCCTGACCACAGACAACGGATCAAATTGGACCAACGTCAGTCCTTCAACCAGTACCGTAACCGCCATGGCTCAAGTTGGAACAAACCTGTTTGCCGGTGGAAACGGCGTGTTTCTGTCGACTGACAACGGCTCAAGTTGGACGCCGGTGAACACGGGGCTCACCAACCTCAACGTCCTTGCCTTAACCGCAAATGGCACCAACTTATTTGCCGGAACTACGGGAGGCAATTTCTTGTCAACCAATAATGGCACAAGCTGGGCTTCGATAAACGCCGGAATGACAACCAACAGCGTTCAAACGTTGTATAACAATGGGGGAACATTGTTTTCCGGAACGTTTGGAAGTCTCTATGTGTCTACCAACAATGGATCAAGTTGGGCGCCAGTCAACACAGGCCTTACCAACACTATTCCCAACGATCTACTCATTGTTGGAACTAAATTGTACTCCGGTTCAAATGGCGGGGTACATCTTTCAACAAATAGCGGAACAACTTGGACAACGCTCAATGCCGGACTAACCAATACAATCGTACATGCTCTGGAGATGTCTGCTGGAAATCTCCTTGCGGGAACCGAGGGTGGTGGAGTGTTTCTTTCCACAGACAATGGCCTGAACTGGTCGGCGTCGAATTCCGGCATGACGAATTTCAGGATCCGGGACTTCCAGGCGATTGGCACAAACTTGTTTGTCGGGACTTTTGGAGGCGGCGTTTTTCTGTCTGTAAATAATGGAGTGAGTTGGACGCCGGTAAACGCCGGGCTATCCAGCACGTTTGTTTACAAACTTGCCGCTATCGGGGGAAACTTGTTTGCAGGAACATTTGGTGGCTGCTTCCTATCCACCAATAACGGGGCAAGTTGGACGGCTGTCAATTCCGGGCTGACGAATACCATCGTGCAAGCACTAACGGTCAACGGGACAAATCTCTTTGCCGGAACACGGGGCGGCATATTTCTGTCAACCAATAATGGCTCAACGTGGACTGAGGTAAGCAACGGATTATCGACCATCGCTAGAGCATGGACCTTTGAACTATCAGCCGTACCCGGCCATATCGTCGCGGCGACCCTTGATGGTATATACTTGACAGCGGACAACGGAGCAAACTGGTCATCCATAAACGCTGGATTGAGTGATCTTGAAGCTGAATCCATTACTGCGCTTGGTGGAGACCTCTACGCAGGAATCATCGGAAGAAACGTGTGGATTCGGCCAGTTACGGAGCTGGGCTTTTCTCTCGCTCCAACCATTACTTCCTTTACTCCGGCAAGTGGCCCTGTAGGCACAACCGTATCGATCACCGGAACAAACTTTGATGCAACACCTGCCAATAACATTGTCTACTTCGGAGCTACCCGGGCAACGGTTACGGCAGCCACGACGACACAACTTACCGTTACGGTTCCCACCGGGGCGACGTATCAGCCCATTACCGTTCAAGTGGCTGGATTGACTGCCTTTTCCAGCAAACCATTCCTAGTCACCTTTACTGGAGGAGGAGGTTTCGATGCGTGTTCTCTAGCGCCCAAGGTTGACTTTACTGCAGGAACTTCCCCCTTTGGTGTACTCATGGCTGATTTTGATGGAGACGGAAAGCCGGATGTGGCGGCCGCTAATCGCGGAAGCAAAACACTCCTCGTCTACCGAAACTCATCCACAATAGGATCTATCAACACTACATCGCTTGATCCACCGATCAGCCGCGCTACCCCATTCGGAGATCCCTTGAGCCTGGTGGCGGCTGACATGGATGGTGACGGCAAACTGGACATCGTTCTTTCCAATGCAGGAGTATCCAATGT